>JAPHTO010000148.1 GCA_026196955.1 Colwellia sp.
AGTGTTTCATTTTCAGCCCTTGGTCGACAGTTAAATACCACGTTAGGTAATACTGAGACAGCTATTGCGGGTTCAATTGCTGGTCGTATTAAAACCTTTGGTAAGGATGATTTTAGATTTCAAATTCACCAAGGTGAGCTAGGTCGTTATGTTGGTGTTGCTTTTGCCAAAGATGTTGTCGGCGAAGAAGTCGAAGAAACAACAGCTTACCTTGCCGCATACCGTCATTTCTGGAATGAAACCTTAAGAACAACCGTAATGTATGGTGCAGCTGAAGCTGATGTTTCAGGCGCTGAGCGTAATCAATGGAGTATCAACTTGTTTGATAACTTAACCAAGCAGTTATCTGTGGGTGTTGAAGTAGGTAGATTTACTATGGATGACCTAGATGCAGATTCAAACTACGCACAAGTTTCGCTGAAATACGTACTTTAGTTTAATTATTAGCAAGAACTTTGCAGACGTAACAGTTCCCATTTTGTTGTTACGTTTTTGAGGGGGAGCTTCTCCCCCTCTTTTTTCTAACGCATATATTAATTGTATTAATTTAGGAGTGTGAGTATGACTGAGTCAATACTCAAAGTAGAGCATATTTCATTGGCGTTTGGTGGTGTTAAAGCACTAACCGATGTGAGTTTTGAAGTTCCCCGTGGCTCTGTATTTTCCATTATCGGGCCAAATGGTGCTGGTAAAACCTCCATGCTTAATTGTATTTCTGGTCGTTATCGCCCTAATTCAGGCAATATAATTTTTAACGAGCAAAATGTTACTAAGTTGCGCCCCAATGACAGAGCTGATCTTGGCATGGGACGTACTTTCCAAAATTTAGCCTTATTTGGCCATATGTCGGTTTTAGACAACATTATGGTTGGCCGTCATCATCTATTAAAAAATAACTGGATTACCGGGCCTTTATATTGGGCTTCTCCGGCTCAAAAAGAAGAGCTGGCGCATAGACGCTATGTTGAAGAAGTTATTGATTTCTTAGAAATATCACACATCAGAAAATCAGTAGCGGGTACTTTATCTTACGGTTTACGTAAGCGTGTAGAACTCGCACGCGCAATGGCGTTAAAGCCAGATTTAATTCTTCTTGATGAGCCTATGGCGGGTATGAATTTAGAAGAAAAAGAAGATATGGCGCGCTATATCTTAGATTTAAATGAAGAGTTTGGTATCACTGTCGTGATGATTGAGCATGACATGGGTGTTGTAATGGACATTTCTCATCAAGTGATGGTGCTTGATTTTGGTAAGAAACTAATTTCAGGTTTACCCGATGAAGTCATGGCTGATCCACATGTTAAGCGTGCTTATCTTGGTATTGAAGATGATGCTGAAGATGAAGCTACTAATACCATTGAAGAGAGGGAGGCTAGCTAATGTCTAACGTACAAGCAGTTAAAGAAAATTATGATATGGGAGAGTTAGATACTTTTCCTAAAATTTTACGTCATAACGCTAAAAATTGGCCTACAGATATTGCCATGCGTGAGAAAGAGTTTGGTATTTGGAATGAGTTTAGTTGGCAAGATTATGATGATCGCGTTAAGTGGATATCACTAGCTTTAAGAAAGTTAGGTGTTGAGTCTAAAGATGCCATCGCCTTACTTGGTGATAACCGTCCTGAATGGGTGTGGGGTGAAGTAGCTGCTCATGCGATGGGCTGTTATTCGATAGGTATTTTCCAAGATTCATTACATGAAGAGGTTGTTTACTTATTAAATAAAAGTAATGCCACGGTTGTTATCGCAGAGGATGAAGAGCAGTGTGACAAGTTGTTCGAACTAGGGGATGAAATTCCTGATGTAAAACTGATTATTTACTGTGATCCGCGCGGTATGCGTAAATATGATGACAAGCGTCTAATCAGCATTGAAGACATTTATAAGCAAGGGCAAGAGATTGACAAGCTTTCTCCTGAATTATATGACTTGTATGTTGACTCTACCCGCGCAGAAGATACCGCTATTTACTGTACAACGTCCGGTACTACATCCAAACCTAAAATTGCCTTTTTAGGGGGCGGTAACTTTGTTCAACATTGCAGTTCTTATTTACGTGCTGATCCGCGCCAACCAGGCGATAACTATGTTTCTGTTTTACCTTTACCTTGGATCATGGAGCAAGTTTATGCGGTCGGACAAGCGCTTATTTCTCGTCAAATAGTTAACTTTGTTGAAGAGCAAGAAACCTTAATGGCTGATTTACGTGAAATTGGTCCAAACTTTGTCTTGTTAGCTCCTCGAGTGTGGGAAGGTATTCTAGCTGATGTTAAAGCGCGAATGATGGACTCAACACCTTTCAAACAAAAAATGTTTAATTATGCATTTTCAATTGCTGAAAAAGCACAAGCACAAGGGAAACGCTCGTGGCTTGCAGATAATTTATTGATGAAAGCATTAAGAGATAGATTAGGCTTCTCTTTCCTTCAGTCAGCTGCTACAGGCGGTGCTGCTATGGGGCCGGATACCTTTAGGTTCTTCCAAACTATTGGTGTGCCGCTTCGTCAACTTTATGGTCAAACTGAGCTTTGTGGTGCATACACAGTGCACAAAGAAGATGATGTTGATTATGACAGTGTTGGTGTCGCTTTTGATACCGCAGAAGTCAAAGTGATCAATACCGACAAAGAAGGTGTTGGTGAAGTTATCGCTAAGACTGTTGGTATGTTTACGGGTTACTTAGATAATCAAGAAGCCTATGACGAAGATGTAATTGATGGTTGGATGCATACCGGTGATGCCGGTTATTTTAAACCTTCTGGGCACTTAGTCATT
Source organism: Colwellia sp. (assembly GCA_026196955.1). Classification (GTDB taxonomy): domain Bacteria; phylum Pseudomonadota; class Gammaproteobacteria; order Enterobacterales; family Alteromonadaceae; genus Colwellia. Next base: position 2,781 of record JAPHTO010000148.1, read on the forward strand.
ATTGATCGAATCAAAGATTTAGCTAAAACCAGCCATGGTGTGCAGTACTCACCGCAATATATCGAAAACAAATTGAAGTTTTCATCATTTATTGGTGAGGCGGTGATTTTAGGCAAAGACAAGCCTTACTTAAGTGCCATTGTTTGTATTCGTTTTTCTATTGTTTCTAAGTGGGCAGAGCAACAAGGTTATGGTTTTACTAACTATACTAGCCTTTCTGCTCTACCTGAGGTTTATGAAAAACTGAGTGAAGAAATTCATAAAGTTAACGACACCCTACCCGATGCACAAAAAATCAATAAGTTTATCTTACTTTATAAAGAGTTGGATGCCGATGATGGTGAATTAACTCGTACTCGTAAAGTGCGACGAACCGTTATTGCCGATAAGTATGGCGATATTATTGACTCAATTTATGACAACAAAGATGTCGTTGATATTGATACCGTAATTACTTTTCAAGATGGCGGTAGTTCTCGTATTCAAACTCAGCTGAAGGTTTCAACCCTAATTGAAAACGATGGTAGTGCTGTGTCAATCAATAGCACTAACCAAGTAGAGAGGAAAGCATCATGAATTTTGAACTCTTAACTCAATTAATTGTAAACGGCCTAATTGTTGGCTTGTTATACGGTGTAATTGGTATGTGTTTTGTACTCGTTTACAAATCAACTCAAATTGTAAACTTTGCTCAAGGTGAGTTCTTACTTATCGGCGCCTGGGTATGTTGGGCATCATTGATTTACTTAGAGCTGCCTTTCTTCTTAGGTTTTATTTTATCACTGTGCTTTATGGCCGCCTTTGGTGTGCTACTGCAGATGATAGTACTAAGGCCCATGATTGGTGAGCCGATCATTTCAGTCATTATGGTTACTATCGGCTTATCGATATTTTTCCAAGCGTTAATGAAATGGATATTTGGTGTTTCCCCACAAAGTTATCCGCAAGTGTTTGATACTCAGTCGATTAATATTCTGGGATTAAACATCGAAATGGCTTATTTAATGAGTACAGTGATCGCCTTACTTATCATGGTGGCTTTCTATTTATTCTTTAAACACTCTAAGCATGGTCTAGCGATGCGTGCTACAGCATTCGACCAGCAAGTATCACAAAGCCTAGGCATATCTGTTAAGCAAGTGTTCGCAATGAGCTGGGCTATTGCTGCCACAGTATCGGCAACGGCAGGTATCGTCATAGGTATGGTTAATGGTGTTTCAGATTCACTTTCAATCATGGGGATAAAAGTATTCCCAGCGGTAATTTTGGGTGGTTTAGATTCAATTGTTGGCGCCATTGTCGGTGGCATTACCATCGGTGTTTTGGAGAACTTAGCAGAGTTTTTTGATAGCCAATATCTACACGTCGGTAATATGTATGACATTGCACCATTCTATGTGTTGTTAATTATTCTTTGGTTTAAGCCTTATGGTCTTTTTGGTACCAAAGACATCGAGCGTATTTAAACACGACTTTGTATTACACGAAAAACGAAAAATTATTTAGGAGTGATTTATGTCTAGTTTAACAATGCGCCCGTGCGGAGATTTTCGCACTAGCTATAAACAAGATAATACAATTTTTGAAACAAAAACAATTCGTTGGGTAACTATTTTTACCATCCTAGCGTTATGCTTTGCACCATTATTAGTTGATGCTTACTACATTACCTTATTGATTCAAATATCCTATTTGGGTATTGCGGCATTAGGTTTAAACATTTTAGTTGGTTACACCGGGCAAATATCGTTAGGGCATGGTGCTTTCTTTGGCTTTGGCGCCTTTGCTTCGGCTTGGCTGAACACAAGTTTTCATATTCCTGTGTTTCTATGTATTCCACTAGCGGGCTTTTTAACTATGGGGGTAGGCATGATGTTTGGTGCCCCAGCTGCCCGTATTAAAGGCTTGTACTTAGCAATAGCAACATTGGCATCACAATTTATCATAGAAGATTTCTTTGCTAGAGCAGAGTGGTTTTCGGGTGGTTCAGCAGGTTCAATGGCGGAGCCAATCAGCTTATTTGGTTTTGCTTTTGATACCGATGAAAGTTTTTACTATGTAGCGTTATTCTCACTAGTATTCATGTTTATTTGGGGTTGTAACTTAATGCGTAGCCGTGATGGTCGTGCTTTTGTTGCTGTTCGTGACCATTACTTATCAGCTGAAATTATGGGCGTTAAGTTAAATAAGTATCGTCTACTTTCGTTTGGTGTTTCTTCTTTTTATGCCGGTATTGGTGGTGCCTTGTACGCTCACTACTTAGGTTATGTTTCGGCAGAAGGTTTCACCATCATGATGTCAATTCAATTTTTAGCGATGATCATCATTGGTGGCTTAGGTTCAATTAAAGGCACTCTGATGGGCGTTATCTTTATGGTGTTTTTGCCTGAAGTATTAGAAAGCGGTGTTGGGCTGATGAAAATGACGGATTGGGGCAATATCCCAATGGTTGTTGATGGTTTAGCTTACATCAAAGAAATGGCTATTGGCCTTGTCATTATTGGTTTTTTAATTTTTGAGCCTGAAGGTTTAGCACACCGTTGGACACAAATTAAAAACTATTGGAAATTCTACCCATTTGCTTATTAATCACTTTCTAAAAAGTACTAAATGCGTAAATGGAGAATAAAGCACAGTTGAGTTAATGGGGATTAGAGATTTATTTAACTGTGCAAAAGTTAAGAAAACATAAAAATAATACCTACCTGATTTATATAGGTAATAAATAACAATTTGAGGAACATCACATGAGTAAAGTTATGAATAAAAAATTATTATTAAGTTCAGTTGCTGCCAGTATTGCGTTAAGTGTTACCAGCCAAGTACAAGCACAAGATTCTGTGTTTGTTGGTCACCTAGCTGATATGTCAGGCCCTACAGCATTTGTAGGTAAAAACTACGCTGATGGTATACGTGATTCGCTTGCCTATATTAACGCTAATGGTGGTATTAAAGGTACAAAACTTGAGTCTGAAACGATTGATTATGCCTATAAAGTACCACAAGCCATTGCCGCTTATAAAAAGTGGAAATCACGCAAAAATATGGTGGTTATGCAAGGGTGGGGAACTGCAGATACTGAAGCATTAATCTCGTTTGTAGCGCGTGATAAAACGCCTGTTTTCTCTGCTTCTTATTCTGGGCATTTAACCGATCCAACAGGTAAGAATCCACACACGAAAAAACCAGCACCTTATAACTTCTTTTATGGCGCATCTTATTCAGATGCATGTCGTGGCTTAGTGCAATGGGCAGCAGAAGATTGGAAAGCTAAAGGTGGCAAAGGCCAACCTAAATTTACCCATATTGGTGCTAACCATCCATTCCCTAACGCACCCAAAGCAGCGTGTGCTGAATACGCTGAAGAATTGGGTTTTAATGTGTTGTCGCCAGTAGTTATCTCAATGAAACCCGGTGACTTTAAGGCTCAGTGTTTAAGCATTAAAAGTTCAGGCTCAAATTATGGTTACATCGGCAACTTAGGCGGCTCAGTTTTGTCATTAGTTAAATCGTGTAACACCGTTGGTGTAGACATTCAGTTTATGTCAAACATTTGGGGTGGGGATAAAAAAGTGTTTGAAGCGGCTGGCGAAGGTATCAAAGATTATATTTTCCCAACTATGACACCATTTTGGAGCGACCAAGTACCAGGTATGAAGTTGGTTCGCGAAATCTCAAAAATGTCTGATAAATCAGGTAAAAAAGAGCGCGTACATCATTATATGCGCGGTGTTTGTTCAACCTACTTTATGAAAGAAGCAATGGAATGGGCGAAAGACAATGGTGGCATCACGGGTGAAAACGTGAAAAAAGGTATGTACGCCAAGAAAAACTGGGTTCCTAAAGGGCTAGAAGGGGTATGTTTAGCGGCTAACTGGAGCAATGATGATCATCGCGGTATTAACCAAGTTAACGTGTATAAAGGTAACTACAACGGTGGTGATATTCAAATTGAGCAGGTATCACAAGTTACCTTGAAACGTCGTGATGACTGGTTAGGTTACTAATCCTCGTCATTTGAGAATTATTAGAAGGTTCTAAAACTTAATAATTATTCAGCTTGCAGCCATTTGGTTCAAGTTCAAGGAGAATGCACGGAGTTGACGCTAGTCAATGAGTACTTTCGACAATGAAGTTGAGCTTAATGGCCATAAGATGGATGGTTATCTTAAACGGAGTATTTTATATGTCACAGGCGGCAGTAAAAATTAAAACAGCTTCACCTATGTTGTCGGTTAACAATATTGAAGTAGTTTATGACGAAGTTATTCAAGTACTTCGCGGTGTATCATTAGACGTACCGGAAGGGGAAGTTGTGACTTTACTTGGTCCAAATGGTGCGGGTAAGTCAACAACGCTAAAAGCTATTTCAGGTTTGCTTAAAACTGAATACGGTGAAGTGACTAAAGGTGACATCACCTTTATGGGCGAGCGAATTGATAAGAAAAATGCAGAAGATGTGGTGCGTAGCGGTCTTTTCCAAGTAATGGAAGGTCGTCGTATTATTGAAGATATGACCTCAATCGAAAACTTGAAGTTAGGCGCTTATACGCGCAATGATTCACAAATCAATCAAGATATTGAAATGGTTTTTCATTATTTCCCTCGCTTAAAAGAGCGTACAGGCTTAGCAGGTTATTTATCCGGTGGCGAACAGCAAATGTTAGCGATAGGTCGAGCGTTAATGGCACGTCCTAAAATGATTTGTTTGGATGAACCATCAATGGGGTTATCGCCATTACTGGTGAAAGAAGTCTTTGGTATTATTGAAAAAATAAATAAAGATCAAGGTATTACTATGTTGCTAGTTGAGCAAAATGCTAACTATGCAATTAAGGCTGCTGACTATGGTTATATTATGGAGTCAGGAAAAATTGTACTAGATGGTACGCGCGAGCAGTTACTTAGCAATGAAGATGTTAAAGAGTTCTATTTAGGTGGCGGCAATGAAGAGCGTAAAAGCTTTAAAAACCTAAAATCTTATAAACGACGTAAACGTTGGCTATAAGTATGCGCATCTCAGTTAATAGCCATTTCACTCGAATTTGTTGTCGAAAGTGCTCACTTACTACCGTAAGCTCCGCGCTATCTCCTAAAACTCGAACGAACTGACTGCTTCCTGAAACGCACGTGAAGATTGTTAGTAGACTAATACCCAAAGTTATTTCCGAAAAATCACGAGTTACCATGAAACAATATTTTTACGAAAGAGAGTGTCAAAACCCGCAATTACGTGAACAGTCTTTACTGGAGCGTTTACCTGCTTTTATCACTTATGCCAAGCAGGAATGCCAACACTACAAGCAAAGTTTACAGCATATAGATGCTGATAAAATTACTAGCCGCGAATTGTTAGCGCAATTACCTATTACCCGAAAATCAGATTTAATGCGCTTGCAGGCAAGTAATGCTCCTTTAGGTGGCTTAAATGCGAAAACGGCTAATTTAGGCAGAATATTTCAATCACCAGGCCCTATATATGATCCAGAAAATACTGCCGATGACTGGTGGCGAATGGGACAATCCTTTTATGCAGCAGGTTTTAGAAAAGGGGATTTAGTACAAAATTGTTTGTCTTATCATCTAACTCCCGGTGGTTTTATCCTTGATTCAGGGGCTAGAGCTTGTGGCTGCGTTGTTATTCCCGCAGGGCCAGGGCAAACGGCGCAACAACTCGATATTATCGAGCATTTAAAACCACAAGGATATTGTGGTACGCCCTCATTTTTGAAAATATTGCTTGATAAAGCACATACTGAACAGCGTGATACGTCTAGTATCACTAAAGCATTAGTGACGGGTGAAGCACTACCACAAGCGCTTAGAGCTGAATTTAGTGCTGCAGGAATTGAGGCTTTACAGGCGTATGCTAGTGCTGATGTCGGGCTTATTGGTTTTGAATCTATCAGTGATGATGGCTTTATTATTGGCGAAGATTTACTGGTTGAGATAGTGCGTCCGGGGACTTTAGAGCCCGTTGTTGATGGCGAGGTAGGTGAGGTAGTAGTGACCAGCTTCAATGTTGACTACCCATTAATTCGCTTTGCTACCGGAGACTTGTCAGCAGTGAAAGCAGGAGCAAGTGCTTGTGGTCGTACAAATATGCGTATTAAAGGTTGGCTAGGGCGCGCCGATCAAACCACTAAAGTTAAAGGTATGTTTGTTCATGCTCAGCAAATTGAGCAGGTGCGTCAAGCCCATCAGCACATTAGTAAAATGCGCCTGTCAGTGACGCAAGTGAATTATAATGATCAAATGCATCTACAATGTGAGTTAGACACTAAAGGTTATTCTGATGCAGATCTTGTTGGGGCTATCGAAAACATTAGTGCTACCTTGAAAAAAATAACCAAATTAACAGGCTCTATTGAGTTTGTTGCTATAGGAAGCTTGGCTGATGATGGTAAGGTCATTGATGATTTAAGGCCAATTGGTTGATATTAGGAAGTTAATAAATATGAAAAATAATAGCGAAGCTTTTCAAGATTGCTACCCAGAAGAGTTAAGTCATTGTTATGGTTGTGGTAAAAATAATCATGACGGTCATCAGTTAAAGAGTTTTTGGCAACAAATTGATAAAGAAAACTTAACTGCTAGCACCACAGTTGCGCATTATACTCCGAGCGATAAATTTACGGCTATACCCGGTTTTGTCTATGGGGGCATGATTGCCTCGCTGATTGATTGCCATGGAACAGGTAGTGCCTCTGCAATGGCATACCTCGTTCAAGGGCGTGAGATGGGTAGCTTGCCAGCACTTCGTTTTGTTACCGGAGCATTGAATGTTAGTTACTTAGCGCCAACTCCTCAGGGCGTTGAATTAGTATTAGTAGGGCGCTTTAGCGAAGTCAAAGATCGAAAGGTTATTGTAGAAATAACCTTGTCGGCTAATGATATTATCTGTGCTAAAGGTCAGGTTATCGCAGTGTTAATGCCTGAAAGTATGGTGAAATAACCGTTATAACAGTAAGGTATGCAACCCAGATTTGGGGCTGTTATTAAGATGCATCAACAGTCCCTATTTCAAGTGCGGCATTTTACTTTTCCATTTTGAAAATATTTTTTGGTAGGTGCCATCCTGATGGATATTAGTCAAACTTGTTGTGAGCTTTTCGATAATATCTTTATCAGTGTTAATATTACAGGCTAGAAAAAAATTAAGGGGTAAGCTTTCTACTTCAATAACGCGGTGTAATAGCTCTATTGGAACACCTGCAAGTTTTGCTCTGTGAGTAATAGTAATATCGTCAGCAACAATAAAGTCAATTTCAGCCCTAACAACTAATAAATTTATTAATGATTCAGTATGCTCAAGCACATACAAGTTTTCACCTTCGGTTAATCCAATAGCTAACATGCCAACATGAGTTGCATCGTTTTTATTCACTGCGGTAGTGTAGTGCTTTAAATCATCGAGTGTGGCTATTTCTTTGCTATGTTTATTGTTTTTTAAACTCCATATAACCGCATTGTTTTTTTCTGTCACAGGGCCTATCCAAGTAAACAGTTTTTCTCGGCTAGGTAATCTGGCAATAGAGTATATGCAGTGATTATTTTTTTTTAACGCCAAGTTGTATGATCTTACCCACGGATAACCGTGTAAACTATAGTCAAGCTCCGCACGCTGAACAGCGTTTAAAACCACTTCGGTAGCAAAACCAACAACGGATGAATCTTCCTTGATCATTTGATAAGGGGGTAAATGCTCAGTGACTAAGGTTACTTTTGCAGAATGAGCGAAGAAACTATTAGTTAGTAAGGCAATCAACAATAGTAGTGGAGTAAGTTTTTCCATACAGTGTGATATATTGCTTAGTCATAGAATCGATTAGTTAATCATAACTTGCTTAGTTGAAAGCGTCCATATTTTGAACAATTTAGCTAGGCCTAAAGTGGTTGATGGCTAAAACGCCAAGCAATAAACCGGCTGATTTTACTGCCTTGCGCCATTTTTATTACTTTTATGTCAGCTACGTTAGCTTTTTTTAGTGAGAGCTTGATTTTTGATAAGTGATCTTTTTTAGAGACTAAACAAGTAAACCACAAGACTTGTTGTTGAAATTGTTTACTTTCTTTAATCATTTGACGAATAAAAGCCAGCTCTCCACCCTGACACCATAATTCAGCTTTTTGGCCACCAAAATTAAGGGGAGCTTTAGCCGGCTTTTTATCTTGCTTAGCTAAGTTTTGCCACTTTCTGCTGGTGCCTTGATGAGCGTCAGCCAAGGATTTATGAAAAGGGGGATTACATAAGGTTAAATGGTAGTACTCACCAGTTTTAATAATGCCATCAAAAATATTAGCGCTATTCTTTTGTAATCGGCACTTTATGTGTTTTTCGATATTTTTATTGGCGCTAATGTTAGCTTCAGCAGCCTTGATTGAAATAGGGTCTATATCTGAGGCAATAAAGTGCCAGTTATATTCTCGCGCGCCTAAAATAGGGTAGATGCAGCTAGCGCCCGTACCTATATCTAATACAGACACCTTGCCTTTAACCTTACTTGGCGTTTCTTTCAGCAAATCAGCAAGATAGTGGATATAGTCTACTCGTCCCGGAATTGGCGGACATAGATAGCCTTTTGGAAAGCCCCAAAACTGTATTTGATAATAACACTTCAATAACGCTGTGTTTAAAGCTACCACGGCATCATTGTTACTAAAATCGATAGTGCTTTGCTGGTTGTGCTTGTTTTGTATAATAAAAGTAGATAGTTCAGCATGGGCTTTAACAAGTGCATCAAAGTGATAACCTTGGCGGTGCTTATTGTTAACATGTAGCGCGTTTTTACTGATCATACTTTAGGCTTATCACCAATTTTAAAATAACCATTACTGGTAAACTGCACAACTTGTTGGCGCTTTTTTCCCACTAAAATTGAGCCGTCGTCCATAAAGAGAAAATTCTTCCAACTACGGCTAAATATTCCCCATGTTGTTTCAATGACGTTGTCTCTATTTGAGCAGTAATACACTACCGTATTATTATCCCAGGTGATATGAGAACTAATTAGCTCTGGTAGGTTTTTGTCGCTGCTATCCCAAATGCCTTCCCATTTTCCTTGTTCAAGCCAATTATTTTTGTCAAAAGGCCAATCGCCTTTTTTAAAAAAATCGGGATGATCTACTTGTCGGCTGATAAAGGTATCCCATAAGACATTCGCGCGATCTTTTGTCATAGGCTTGATTTTAGTTAAATCGGCTTCCTTGATAGGCAAACTTTTATGTTTAAAAATCCAAGCATTTTTTAACTGTTCTAGAGGGATGTAACTCATTTATTAGGCTCTGTCTGTTTTGGGGTAATGAAAACAGGTAAATTATACCGAGCTGAGTCTAAATTAACAGGGGCTTGTGGTTTATACCAAGTGTATTAATTTATCGCTAAAACAAAAAAAGAGCTACCTAAGGCAGCTCTTTTTTGTGCTTGTTTAAACAAGAATATGGTGCGCGGTAAGTGATTCGAACACTTGACAACTCGCAAGTCAGGCGAGGACTCTACCACTGAGCTAACCGCGCAAAGAGAAGTGCATTTTACTGATAATTCACAAGGGCGCAAGTGCTTTTGCTTAAATATTTATTAATTGTGTCTAAACTGGGCTCGTTTGATTGTTTTTACATCACATTAACGGCTGTTGCTAACCGCCTTTGAATGACTTTTAAACGCCAAGCAAGTAAAATAGCAGCAGTGGTTAAGCCCGTAATAAAGCCAATCCAAAAACCGTAAGGCCCCATTTTGGGAACAACCCAGTCGGTAATCCCTAAGGTTAAACCAACCGTCAATCCAATGAGCCAATAGGAAACAAAAGTAATATATAGAATAGACTTTGTATCCTTATAACCCCGAAGCGCACCAGCAGAAACTACCTGCACAGTATCCGAAAATTGATACAAGGTTGCCAGTAACATAATATTGGCTGCAAGCTCTATTACGGGAAGTTCCGTGGTGTAAATACTGACAATAGGTACTCTGAAAATGACTGTAATAGCGGCAGTAAATACCGCAAGTAATAAGCCTAACATTATTGCGTGAAGAGTATAGTCCTTTGCTTGTTGGTTATTGTTATTGCCTATGGCGTAGCCTACTTTTATTGTTGTGGCCATGGCTAAACTTAATGGCACCATAAATATCAGACCACTAAAGTTAAGCGCAATTTGATGACTTGCAACCACTTCTGCGCCAAAGGGAACTAAGATTATCGCGACAATAGCAAATAAACTGACTTCAAATAATAAAGATAAAGCAATAGGAATACCTAAGGCAAGAATGTGTTTAATTTCTTGCCAGTTAGGCCAATAAAAATTAGTGAACAAAGACGTTTGTTTTAATACTTTTGAGCTAAACGTATAAATTAACATGCTAATAAACATCGCCCAATACACCAAGGCTGTAGCAATACCACAGCCTGCACCACCTAATGCCGGTATACCAAATTCACCATAAATAAAAATATAGTTAGCAGGAATGTTAACTAATAAACCAATAATACTGATGATCATGGTTGGCTTGGTATAAGACAACCCTTCAGAATAATTTCTTAATACGAGGTAGAGGCAATAACCAGGAGCCCCCCATACTATGTATCGTAAATAATCAAATAGTAAAGGTTTTAGATTACCCTCTAGCTCAATCATTGGTGAGATAAAAGGCGCAAGTAAGTAATAAAGCCCAATGAGGGATAAGCCTAATGCTAAAGCAATCCAAGCGGTTTGATAGGTTTGCCTACTAATAGCAAGGTAATCCTTCGCGCCAGCAAGTTGCGACACTATGGCGGCTAGCGCCATTATTACGCCATACACTGTTAAGATAAGCGGTAACCATATGCTATTGGCTACAGCAACAGCTGCCATGTCTATTGCACTAACACGACCCGCCATAACAATATCAACAAAGCCCATTAAGTTTTGAATTAATTGGGCAATTAAAATAGGGTAGGCCAGTTTAATTAAGCTTTTGCTATGGGCGATAAAAGAAGAAAAATTCATTAATGTTATTCTTGAAGTCGGAAGTCGAGAAAAGATGAGCGTTGATATCTAAGCCATCATATTGAAGAAGGCTTTTTCAAGCAAGCGTTAACTGTTGAGTTTATGAATAAGGTGCTTTATCGAATAAGTCTTTCTATTAAAAGACTTGTTCGTCATCACTATCTATGGCGAGTTGAATTTTTTGGTGATATTCATCAATATGCAAGTTGTAATGGATTTCTTTGCAGCAGGCAGGGCATTCGTCGTAAAAGTCTTGATCTCCCCCTGAAGCGTCTATGGTAATACGCAAATGGTGACCACAGTGGGGGCATTCAATACGTTCTTCACTAATATCTTTAGGCATAAGTAGTACCATCAAAAAATTTATTTTACGGTTTAAGTATGGCTGTTTTGAAGAGAACTGCCACATTCAAAATGTCATTTTTTGTTACCTTTGTTGATCCTTATCAATGACTTTTTATCGACATTATTCGAGATAGGGTCGCTTTCGCTTGCTCTATGTAGATGCCTCCAAAAATATTGGCATGATTGAGCACATGATAAAAGTTATAGACTAATTTGCGCTGTTCATAACCTTCATCAAGAGGGTATTCTGCTTGGTAACCATGATAAAAATCATCAGGAAATTGGCCAAACAATTCGGTCATCGCAATATCAACTTCTCTATCACCATAATAGCAGGCAGGATCAAAAATCATGCCTTGCTCAAAAGTAAAACCAGTATTACCTTGCCATAAATCGCCATGTACTAAGCAGGGGGTGACGTAATGATGTAATAAGGCATCGTGGCAAATTTTGGCGATATGACTGATATTACCCAGCAAAATTGATTTCTCGCTAAGTAACTGTAACTGCCAGGCGATCCGTTGCTCAGAAAAAAATGTTGTCCAATTACTACTCCAATGATTTGGCTGGATAGTATTACCGATAAAGTTGTCGTGTTGCCAACCAAATTGGCCATGAGCGGTTTCTTGATGCATTTGAGCTAGTTGTTGACCAAGCTGATACCAAAGCACAGGTCTTGCTTTACTAAAGGCAATATAATCTAAGACTAAAAAGCTTTTATCTAAACTCACACCTAAGGTGATGACATCAGGGCAAGCAATATGAGTGAGTGATTTAAGTTGTTGTAAAGAATATGCTTCTGCTTGGAAATTAATTAAATTTTCTTTGCTATTGAGTTTGACGAAAAAACTTCGTGTGCCATCTGATATTTTAAACGACAAGTTAAGTGGTTTATCGTTGGAATCAAGCGGAGTGCCACTCGATAGGCCCGCAGACAGCGAAACCTTGTCTTTTATTGAAAATGGAATGTCTGTTTCTGCACTAATAGCTTGCTCTATAAGATGCCACATAATCTCACCAAAAGCTTGTCAGCGTGTAAACTGTCGTTAAGTTGAGTATAGCTGCTTTTAGTGAAACCGTTTTATTCCTCGCCTAAGTCTAAATATTTGAGTTTATTTTCAACGCCATCCCAGTCTTTAGCATCATCAGGCGCTGCTTTTACTTCAGTAATTCTTGGCCATACTTTTGCTAATTCGGCATTTAATTGAATAAACGCTTGTTGATGCTCTGGTACTTCATCTTCTTGGAAAATAGCACCCGCAGGGCATTCAATAGGGCATAAGTCGCAATCAATGCAGTCGTCAGGGCTGATGACTAGAAAGTTAGGGCCTTCATAAAAAGCTTCTGCCGGGCACACAGCAACACAATCCGTATATTTGCATCGAATACAATTATCAGTAACTACAAAAGCCATGCATCATTCTTATCAGGTGAGTAATGCTGGCGATCATACCTGTGTTTTTATTAAATACAATCCCAAACTTTTGTTTCATAAATACCGCGGCGCAGGTAAAATAGCGCCAAATTTTACACTCTGTTGTTATTTGGATTTCAAATCATGTTGCGTTTAACTGATATTAAATTACCTTTAGATCACCCAAGCGATGCTATTGAGCAAGCAATACTTAATAAGCTAGCGATCACTAAGGCTGAATTAGTTGGCTTTACGGTATTTAAACGTGGTTACGACGCCCGTAAAAAAAATAATATTTTGCTGATTTATACTGTAGATGTCAGCACCAAAGATGATGAAAGACTATTAGGTTTGTTTAGTAACGATCCACAGGTAAAACCAACGCCCGACATGGAGTACAAGTTTGTTGGTCAAGCGCCTGAGCAATTAGCACAACGTCCTGTCGTTATCGGCATGGGGCCATGTGGTTTATTTACTGGTTTAGTGTTAGCCCAGATGGGGTTCAAGCCGATAATTTTAGAGCGTGGCAAGGAAGTACGCGAGCGTACTAAAGATACTTTTGGCTTTTGGCGAAAGAAAATTCTCAATACTGAGTCAAATGTACAATTTGGAGAAGGCGGTGCTGGTACATTCTCTGATGGTAAGCTTTATAGTCAAGTCAAAGATCCAAAACACTATAGTCGCAAAGTGCTGAATGAATTTGTTGATGCTGGTGCGCCAGCAGAAATTTTATATGTCAGTAAGCCTCATATAGGTACGTTTAAATTAGTCACTATGGTGGAGAAAATGCGTGCCAAAATCATTGAGCTTGGCGGAGAGGTACGTTTTGAACAACGGGTTGAACAAATTCATTTTGACAATGATGAGTCCATGGTGTTTGAAGAAAGTGCTCTTGAAGGCTATACCGCTAAGCAGGTCACAGGGTTAACCCTTGCCAGTGGTGAATATATTGAAACCAGTCATATTGCGCTAGCCATTGGCCACAGTGCGCGTGATACCTTTAAAATGCTATATGACGAAGGGGTTTATATTAAAGCCAAACCTTTTTCTGTTGGTTTTCGTATTGAGCATGAGCAATCAGTTATTGATGAGGCGAGGTTTGGTAAAAACGCCGGCAATGAAATATTAGGCGCTGCAGATTATAAGTTAGTTCATCATGCTAAAAATGGCCGAAGTGTTTACAGTTTTTGCATGTGCCCTGGCGGAACTGTCGTTGCCGCTGCCTCAGAAGAAGGGCGTTTGGTCACTAATGGTATGAGTCAATACTCGCGTCATGAGCGAAATGCCAATAGTGCAATTGTGGTAGGTATAGAGCCTAAAGACTACACGCAAGGAAAATTTGCAGCCCAAAATGATTCTGTTTTGGCAGGTATAGAATTTCAGCGCCGACTTGAAGAGCAAGCCTTTAATATGGGCGGAAATAGTTACGATGCGCCAGTACAACTTGTGGGGGATTTCTTAGCGGGAAGAAAAACAGGTGAGCATGGCAGTGTTATTCCTTCCTATAAACCCGGGGTAACCTATTGTGATTTAAGTGAAGCGTTACCTGATTATGCTGTTGCAGCTATACGTGAAGCTTTGCCCGCTTTTGAACGAAAAATTAAAGGATTTTCAATGGCTGAAGCAACGTTAACAGCGGTTGAAACACGTACCTCTTCACCTATCCAAATTACCCGTGACAAGCACAATATGCAAAGTTTAAATGCTAAAGGTTTATTCCCGGCAGGTGAAGGCGCAGGGTATGCGGGAGGTATTTTATCTGCAGGTATTGACGGCATCAAAATAGCGGAAGCGATGGCATTATCTATACTGGCGAATTAAATATCAAACGTGTAAGTAATATCGGCGTTATTGCTTAGTAACTTAGTCATCTCAATAACGGTAAGAGGTTTACTAAATAAGTAGCCTTGACCATAATCACAGTGTAAGCTTTTCAATTCTTGAAGCTGTTTTTCTGTTTCAATACCCTCGGCCACTACTTTTAAGTTTAACGCGTGCGACATGGAAACGACCGCGTTAATTAAGGCCTTGTCTTTATAACTTGAGGTCATTTCATTTATAAAACTACGATCTATTTTTAATACGTCAAACGGGTACTCTCTGAGATAGCTTAGGGAAGAGTAGCCTGTACCAAAGTCATCCATGGCTATCTTTATGCCAAGATTAGTAATGTGCTCAAGCGTTTGTTTAACATGGCTATGCCCTGATAATAGTACGCCTTCGGTAATTTCTAATTCAAGAGAAGCAGGCATGACTTCCACGTCTTTAAGAATAGCCTTGATGATATCAATAAGTTGCAAATCTCTAAATTGTCGAGGCGATAAATTCACCGCAATTTGAAAGTCGCAATGGTATGTTTGTTGCCAAATTGCTGTTTGCTTCAATGCTTCTTGTAAAATAAATTGACCAAGTTGAATAATAACGCCTGTGTGCTCAGCAACGCTAATAAACTCATCAGGAGGTACATTACCCAAGGTTGGGTTGTGCCAGCGAAGTAGGGCTTCGGCTCCCATTACTTGTGCACTAACCAGATCTATTTTCGGTTGGTAATGCACAGAAAATTCATTTCTTGCTAAAGCACCATGCAATTGCTCTTCAATCGCTAAACGTCGCTGGGCACATTCATTCATTTGACGCGTGTAATAAGAATAAGTATTTCTCCCACATTCTTTAGCGGCGTACATGGCTGAGTCAGCATTACGGAGTAACTCCGATGAATCTTTTGCATCATGAGGGTAGATTGCGATGCCAATGCTTGTGGTTAATAGTAACTCTCTTGAGTTAATGACAAACATGTCCCTGAATTGGTGAAGTAGGTTCTCTATGATAGGTTGAGCTTCTTTTGCTGATTTTAGCCCACCCAATACAATAATAAACTCATCACCACCTAAGCGTCCTACTGTATCTACGCTGCGAACAACATGACGTAATCGATAAGCGGCATCAATTAACAGTTGATCTCCGACCTCGTGGCCTAAGGTGTCATTCACTTTTTTAAAGTCATCTAAGTCTAAAAATAATAGCGCCACGAGCTCGTTATTTCTTTTTGCTTCATTGCAGGCAATTGTTAGTCTATCAAGGGATAAAAAACGATTTGGTAAAAACGTTAACGAGTCAAAATGCGCTTGATGCAGGATCTTTTCTTCATGCTCTTTTTGCACACTAATATCGGTATGAATACCAATAAAACGAAGAGGTGTGCCATTATTATCACGCTCGACAACTTTCCCTTTGCCCTGTATCCACATATAGGTGTTGTCTTTTCTTAAAAATCGAAATTCAATATCAAAATTACTCGATGTGCCAGCTAAGTACGATTGAAAACTATTTTTTGCATGAACAATATCATCCTCATGCACACGCTTTTCCCATTCTTGAAAACTATGAGGAAATTCGTCCTTCTCATAGCCAGCCATCGTATAATAGCGCTCATCAAACTCTAATAAATTACTATCAAGGTGCCAATCCCAAACACCATCGTTGGCGACTTTCATTATCAGGCTTTTGCGTTTTTCACTGTTTAGTAATGCTTGCTCTGTGGCTATTCGTTCACTTATATCTTGAACGGTACCCAATACATATGCTTGCCCATCAACCTCTATATTGCGTCCTATCACTTCTGACATAAAAATTGTGCCATCTTTTTTTTGCAGCAAAACTTGCACAATTAAGTTTTCTTTGACTGTTTTTGTTTGTTCAAAAGAAGCGTGATCTTGCTTAGGGGCTTTCATATCAAAAACAGTCATGGTCAATAGTTCTGCTTCGCTATAGCCCATCATTTGACAAAAGCTAGGGTTAACGAAAACATAATTGCCATCTAAGTCAGCGACACTCACACCCTGAGTTGATTCATTGACTAAGCTTTGAAAAAAAAGCTTTGTTTGGATTGATAAATTGACTTGGTCTACAAACATAACTACATACTGTCACTATTAAAATGTATTTTTATTGTTAATTAAATAGTAGCTTATTTTTTAATGGTTTTTATGTTTTTTGAAGATTCAATGAATATTACTTGTTTATCAGTCTTAAGGCTTTTACAATCCCTCCTTTGTTAAATTAGACTCAAACTTCAAGCGACGCTTGGTATGCTGCCGCCACTGATAAGGAAAAATTCATGCCTGTAATAACTCTCCCTGATGGTTCAACTCGTTCTTTTGATTCTGCTGTATCTGTAATGGATGTTGCTTTAGATATCGGCCCTGGCCTTGCAAAAGCAACCATTGCTGGTCGTATCAATGGTGACTTAGTTGACGCTTGTGAATTAATAGAAAGTGATGCAAATTTGCAACTGATTACCAGTAAAGATGATGAAGGGTTAGAAATAATCCGTCACTCTTGTGCTCACTTATTAGGGCATGCAATCAAACAGTTATGGCCTGATACTAAAATGGCCATTGGCCCTACAATTGATAATGGCTTTTATTATGATGTTGATTTAGAGCATACCATCACTGAAGATGATTTAACTAAACTTGAAAAGCGCATGACTGAATTGGCGCGCACTAATTATCAAGTTGTTAAAAAGGTTGGCTCCTGGCAAACAGCTCGTGATGTTTTTGAAGCACGAGGTGAAACCTATAAGATTGAAATCTTAGATGAAAATATTAGCCAAGATGATACGCCTGCTTTATATCATCATGAAGAATACATTGATATGTGTCGCGGCCCTCACGTGCCAAGCATGCGTCATTGTCATCATTTTAAATTAATGAAGCTTGCTGGTGCATATTGGCGTGGTGATAGTGACAATAAAATGTTACAGCGTGTTTATGGTACTGCTTGGGCCGATAAAAAACAGCTTAAGGCCTATATTCAACGTTTAGCAGAAGCCGAAAAGCGTGATCACCGTAAAATTGGTAAAACGTTAGATTTATTCCATTGGCAAGAAGAAGCGCCGGGCATGGTGTTTTGGCATAATGATGGCTGGACTATTTACACTGAGCTTGAGAAATATGTTCGTGAAAAGCTTCATGAATATGATTATGACGAAGTGAAAGGTCCTTTAATGATGGATCGTGGGCTTTGGGAAAAATCAGGTCACTGGGATAAATATAGTGACGCTATGTTCACGACAGAATCTGAAAAACGTGAATATGCTATCAAGCCAATGAACTGTCCTGGACATGTGCAGATTTTTAATCAAGGCTTGAAATCATACCGTGATTTACCGCTACGTATGGCAGAATTTGGTTGTTGTCATCGTAATGAGCCTTCAGGGGCATTGCACGGTTTAATGCGTGTACGTGGCTTTACTCAAGATGATGCGCATATTTTCTGTACAGAAGATCAAGTACAAAGCGAAGTGAGCAAGTGTATCAAGATGGTATACGATGTTTACAAAACGTTTGGTTTTGAAGACATTATCGTTAAACTTTCTACACGCCCAGAAAAACGCATCGGTAATGACGACATGTGGGATAAAGCCGAAGACGGTTTAGCCCAAGCAATGAAAGATTTAGGCATTGAATTTGAATACTTACCCGGAGAAGGTGCATTTTACGGCCCGAAAATTGAATTCACCTTACAAGACTGTTTAGGTCGTAACTGGCAATGTGGCACAGTGCAACTTGATTTTGCCTTACCTGAGCGTTTAGGCGCAACTTATGTCGGTGAAGATAATGAACGATATACTCCGGTAATGATCCACAGAGCTATTTTAGGATCATTA
>JAPHTO010000082.1 GCA_026196955.1 Colwellia sp.
GTGAGCCAGTGACTTGGCTCTTGATCACCAAAGGCGTTTTATTTTTTTGGGGCGACTTTTTGGCTGCCGTAATAGTGTTTTCAGTTGCCCATAACGGTGAAGACGCTATTAGGGCAAAAAGGAGCACTATGCTTTTAATAAAAGTCACAAGATTACTAAGATGCATGTCCGTACTATTCTCCCCTCTGCACAGGTAAGGCTAAGCCTGCTCGTTTGATTTTGATTGCTAACGCGGCCTGCCACCGTTGAACTTGCTTATCTTCCGCCTCAAGCGTCAAATAGGCACTATAGTATTGATAAGCGTCAAGCAACTTGCCACGATACAACTCTAATAACACCGCCATACTCAGCTGTGCTTGGGTATAGTTAGGCCAAATAGATAATGCCGTTGCATAACTTTTCTCTGCTTGAGCAAACTGCCCTCTTTCTTGCAATATTTGACCTTTTAAATAGTGAGCATTGAGATTAAGCGGATTGACACTAATAGCTTTATCAATCCACTGTTCATAGTCACTGTTTTTTGTTTCTTGTTGCTGCTTATGCAATTCCCTCAAGATCAACGCTTTGTTGACATAACTTCCTGACAAATTAGCCTGTTTGGCAATGACTTGATCAAATAATTCAATGGCTGCTTGCCACTTTTGTTGCGCCATCAAAACCAATGCTTGCTGATAGGTTGCTATAACTTCTTCAGGCACGCCACTCATCCTGAGTGCTTCCTGTTCAAGGTAAGTGTTCTTTACATCACCCATTGGCTGATGCTTATTATCACGTGTTGCTATAGGCTGTGATTCAAGGTTGCTAGGTACATCAACCAAACCGGTAATATCTTTACTGATACTTTTCAAGTCGTCTGCCTTATAAGCATCATCATCCGTTTTAGGTGTACTAGTGCAAGCTGACATCAACAAGGTAAGTAGTAGCAATAAAGAAGCGGTACTAAACCTCATTGAATTGCTAGGCAAAAATTTAATGTAAGGTAGGTATCGCATGAACACCACGCTCCTTTTTATTAACTTTGCTCTGTACATAATTTCTATCATACAAAGCAGGCTCTAGTTCTGCTAACACAGTAAAACTTTTTTCAACCCACTGATCATAAACATCCTGCCAAGCCCGTTGCGCATTGCTGGTATGGATCTCAATGGCTTTCTCTTCAAAAGGATAAATAATTTCTTCTAACAATAAATCGTATTCTTCTAACGCTAATTCATCGAGATCTTGAGGACGTTGCGAAGCCATAACATCTTGACTTAACTGGCTATACATTTGCGCTAAATTAAAAGTACCTTGTGGTACAAACTCAGCTAACTGAAACGCGAGTAACTTTTTATAATAACTAATCGCTAAGCTCATCGCTTTTTGCTTACGCGCTAAACTTTTCTTCAATGGTAGTGTTAGTTTGATTTGTTTGAAGGTTTGCTGATGCGCCTCACCTAGCCCTAAAGCCGCTACAGAGACTAGATAAAGCGCGCGTGAGTTTGCCTTTGCTGCAGGCGAAACAAACTGCTTGTCATGGTATTTAATGATTTTACGATACCAGTAATATTGCTTATTTGGCTCTTTGGTTTGTATATAAAACTCACTCATTTTAAAACGCACCTCTTGCGCAATATTAAAAGGTTCGGGATACGTATGAGCGTAGGTTCTAAACGTGCTGATTGCTTTATCTAGGTTACCCGCTTTTACGTAGAGCTCCGCAGCGCTGTACAAAGCTTCTCGTTGTAATTCTGTTGAGTTGTCCTCTGCCCCAGCTAAAGTATAGATAGCTAAATATTGGTTAGCAGCCATTTGCCATTGTTGTAACTGCTCATATGACTGCGCTAACTTTGCTGGAATTGAACGACTATACTCATGACTTGGGTAGCGCTTTTGAAAAGCAATTAACACATCAATAGCCTCTTGCCATTGCTGTTGAGCAAGCAATAAATTTGCGGCATCAAAATGAGCACTAAGACGATAACTTGACTCAGGCACTTGCTCACCAAGACGCAAATAATGTTTAACGGCTAATAACGGCTGTGACAAAGACAAGTTTTGTCCTTGAAAATAAATACTCGCTGCTAATAACTCACGCATTTTCAGCCAAAGTTGGCTTTTTATCGCGACATAATTTAGCGCTAAGTGATAACTTTGCTCAGCCTGAGCGTAAACACCTTGCTGATACAAACTATTAGCCTGTAATTGGCTGGCAATTTGTACTTCCTTTTTTGCCTTAGCGCTTAACTTAGCTGAAATTTCAGCATGATTTATTGAGCCACTGGCAATCTGGCTACTGCTGTTATGACTGGTAATAACGCCGTGAGTTTGTAGTATAAAACCAGTGTAATAACTCAGCATTTCATTATCTTGATTCGCAAAGGCATATTCTGCCTGCTGAACGGCTAACGTGAGTGATCTTTCATCATTTGGGTAATGCTTGATAAAGGTTTTATCTAAACGAGAACGTGCTAATAATAATTCTTGCTGTTCGCTTATCTTCTCCTCACTGACGGGCTTAGACTTCTCTGTTGCATGTAAGGTTATCATTGCCCGAATAGTGAGTGTGGTAGCATAAGCAGCCTCTTTGTGTAGCAGATATAAAGTCGAAATATTTTTGGGTGCTTGGTAGGCAATATATTCATAACTGTTTAACGCTTGTTGATAATACTGAGCTTCAAAGCTCGCATCAGCATAGAGTAGTTCGTCTGCTAACAAGCCTTGGCTTAAAGGAAGCTTTGTCACTAACTGTACTGCATCCGGCTGTTTAGCAAGCTTTAAATAGGTACCTAACCAATTTGCCGTTTCAGCAAATGCTTGAACTTTTGCTGACGCAGTTGTTTCTGATTGTGCCTGAGCATAAAGGTATCGGCTATGTTGGTAACTAAATGCTAAAAGATTAGGCAGTATCTCTTCCCTTAATAACGCTTTATTAACAATGTTCCCATGTTTTGCTGTTTGACCTTGCTGCCAAAACTCACTTTGCAAGCCGTATCGCTGTACATATTCAACTTTCAATGCTCGTATTGCTTGATTCTTGCCTTGTTGATGATATAACTCAATCAATGCGAGAGTGTATCTTGCTGCCCAAATATTATTGGGCGCCAACGTTAAATATGCTTGATAGGTTAGCTCTGCATCATATTTCAAACCGTTTTCAAGTAAAAAGTCCGCTAAATTTTTAAACAGTAAGTGGCGATACAAGTATAAATAACTGTGCTTTTGCTGATTTTTTTCATACTTACTCACTAAGGCAACCAGTGACTTTGATTGCTGTTGCTGACTCAAAGAAACGCTTAATACTCGCTGAATATCATTAACTAAGCTGACATAACGGGGATCTAACGAAGAAAAACTAAAATTATCTTCATAGGGCTGTATTTTTTCTTGGCCTACAATGTAGTCTAATAACCCTAAAAATTTATCGTCAGCTTCAGGTAAGCGATTCAACTTAAATAATGTCCACCCAGACATATAAACACTATTGACGTAATATTCAGCGCTGTTTTTTGACGCTATTACAGCTTGATAGGCTAGTAGCGCTTTCGAGTAATGTTGCAGATTATAATAAATATCACCCCGTCTAAAGTGCAATTCAGCGGCATAGTGACTGTCTGGATACGTTAATAAAAAAGACTCTATTTGCAATAAACTGTCAGCTAACTTCCCTTGTAAATCTAACGCTTTAGCTAATTGGTAGTGGACTTCTTCATTTTCGGCTCGGTTAGGAAAACGTGTTAACAGCGCTTGATATGACGCGACTAGTGCCGCTAATGATTGCTCGCTTTTGTCCTCTTGCTCAGGTGAATCAGCTTGATATTCATAAGCTTGTGTATCTATTTGCACTAACCTATATTCAATTTTAGCGCGAACCTCTTCATTAGGCTCAAGTGTTAAAATATTTTGATATAAGGCCGCTAATGTTGCCGAGCACTGTGCTTTACTCATACCCCATGTGTCTTCAAGGGTATTTTCTTTATTTTCCAATTCTTCAGCAAGTTGCTCATTGGCCAAGTCTGCTAATGTCGCTCGTAGATCTAAGGTGTTTTTCGCTGCAGAACTCGGCTCAGCTGTATTTTGACAAGCGGACAATAAGACTACCGCTAACCACAGCGCTAATAGTTTTTTTGCTGGCTCTGACAAAAAATGCAAGATCATAACGCTTGCTCCTTAACCGCTTGTTCATTTAGGTTAAGTTGACCTTCAATTTTTTTATCATTTTCTGACATGCTTTCTAAAACACTGGCCATAGCACTACGGGTAGATAATAAATGCTGCGACAAAAGTGTGCGTTGCTCATCAAGATAACTAGCAACTTTTACTCGTATTTTTGCAGATACTTTTCCTTGCAACTGCTTAATTTCAGCTAACAGCTGGTTAACCTTCCTATCCTTTTCTGTTTGACGGCTGATAAACTGTGCCAGCGAATGATTATTTTTCCCTTCCGATGAACCTGCTGATAACAGTGAAATGTTAGTGTGTAGTGCCTCTGTTTGTTTTAAATTTTTATCAAGCACTGTCAGTTGCTTTTTATGTTGCCAAGCACGTTGTGGAAAGCGCTGTTTTAGTTGCCATGCTAACACTGCATTGATGCGAGTTAAGCGTTGTTGATAATCAGCAATATTAGCCTGTTCACTGTCTTCACTATGCTCAATTATATAGGTTAAAAGTTTTTGACTACGATGCAGACGATCCAACCATACTTGCTCTTCATCATTGGCAAAAGCAATACCACTTTGCTTGGGATCAGCTAATGCCAAGGCTAGCTCAGCCGATAATTCTTCTCGCTTTGAAAATAAACCATTCAGTACTCCCTGTTGAACTAGCGCTGTTTGAGAGGCCGCTATGCGAGCTTTTCGTTGCTTGTTCAAAGTAATTGTTTCAGCAATCCAGTCACTTTTACTTTGAAGCCTCTTACAATGCTGATTGAGAGTACTAAGCGTTGATAATTGTTGATACAAACTACTAAGCGATGGGTCATACATAGCTTTTTGCAACCATAGAGAGTCGGGCGTATAAGGCTTTTTACTTGATTCAAGCTGAGCTGTAAGCAAGCTTACGGCTGTATTGTTATTGCTTTTATTCGAGGAGGTTATTGTAGAGAACTGCAATAAATCTGAGCTTTCAGTAAAAGACTGCTCAAGCGCATTAAGGCTTTCAATACTGGCTAAAAAGAATTGTTCTATCTGTAAATAGGCTTTCCAGCCTGACACTAAGCCTTTTTGCTCAGTCACTTGTTTAGCCATCAACAAACCCGCTTGCCAGCCCAAATTTGAGTGCGGATATTGTTTATGCAATAAGGTGAGTAAGCTTAAAGCGGTTGTATATTGCTTAGTTTGCTGCGCCGAAAATGCAAACAAAAATAAAGCAGACTCAGTGTAAGGACTGTGCTGAGGAAAAGCTTTCAGCTCAAAAAATGCTTTTTCATACGCTTCTTGTTGAACGTACAACTGGGCTAATAATAACTTAGCATAGTCATTTATAGCTTGGTTTTGTATTTGCCCTTGTGTTTGCTTTGCTAGTTCCGCGCTTTTTTCAGCGCTAAAAAGTAATTGCCAAAATGTTTGCTCTGGCGCTTGCCAACGCCTTTGTTTAATTATTTCTAATAAAGCTATAGCTTGTTGATAATCCCCTATTTCAATATACCTTAAGGCTTTATTTAGCTGAATATAGGGCGATTGATTCACCGCATTAACTATATGTGTATTATTGTCATTTTTTTCGGTGCTATCTTGAAACGTAGCAGGTATTAAGTTGGGAGACTTGGGCCAATAAGCTAACTGGCTTAGCACATGATATTGCTGATAATAACGCTGGCTAACACTCGAGATTTTAGCCAGGGCTTTCTGCGCTTGTAACGTTTCACCTTGTTCGATAAGCTGCTCGGTAAGTGACAGTAACGCCAACACTAAAAGATCATCTGAGTGGCTATTAGCTTGCTTGTTAGTTGGTTGTTTATCTTCTTGATGCTTTCTTTCGAATGAAAGTAAGGTTTGCTTTGCTTGCTCTTGCAAACCTAAATTCACCTGCAAGCCTGCTTCAAAAAGTTGAGAGCTTTCATCGAGGGAGCTTAATCGTAGCTTACTATGACTAAGAGTATCCAGTGCCCCCGAATAATCACCTTGGAAATAATAATACAGCGCTTGTTGGTAAAATTTTCTTTGTAAATTTGTTTTGAACGGGTGACTTTGTGCAGCATCGCTAGCCATTGAATGGCTTTTCAATGGTATCAAAGCCCCCATACAAATACTTACACTGACAGATACAAGCAGTATGGGAATAAAGCGTAGCTTCATCATTAACTTATAATACCCACTCTTCAACCACCACTTGTGTACGATAATTACTAGTATTATCAACAAGTTTTAATTCAATCATCAACGAATCATCCTCTTTTTCAAAAGTATGAGTTACTGCTCTTTTTATTGAACGACCTTCATTATCTAACCCGGTAAAAATAGCGGTGAGTTGATGAGTACCTAACTTTATATTGCCTAAATAAAGCTTTTGTATGCCTCCTTGTTCAAGCGCAATTCTTTGCCTATCTGTGTATAGAAAACCAGCAATATCTTGCTCATTAATTTTTACTTCAACGCTATCTAATTTAAAAAAACGACCAATATCTACCGACACAAAAATTGCAATTTGAGTACTCGCGGGAAAAAGTAAATCTTCTTCAAGAATAAAAAGCTCACGGTTAAGCTGTAAAACTTGCGATTTAAGCTGTTGTACTTCTTTACTTAACTCACTGCTTGTCTGCTGGGCGATATTTTCTTGCGCGTTAGCTGTTGGTATAAAGAAAGTAAACACACTGCTAGCAATGAGCATAAAAGCCAATGCTTTCACCCTCTCTATAAATATAATTTTATTCATTAACATAACCTATGACCATTGCCCGAAATAACACTAAAAATAGACACTAAAAAACGCTCTTATCACATGCGCAGAAAAACCGTATAAAGGCTCTTCGCCCAATGCCCCTTCCGCTGTAGGATCTCTAAAATTGTTATAATTAAAGGTGATATAATCCCACTGAATAGAAGCCTCTGATCGCCAATCATTAATTAAGAACTGCTTAGGAATTAAATAAGTAACGCCTAACCCCAAGGTTAAATCATCAAAATCACTTAACTCTTTATCTCGAGCCAAAAAATTTTGTGCGTCTTGATGAGGAAATAAATCACTGTAAAAACTTGCTTGAGTCTGCTGGTAGTAACGTACCTTTAATTCAAGCTCCACTGTTTTGCCAAAAGGATGGCGGTAACTCAATTCAATGTCATTGGCATCAATTTGCCAACTATCTGAGAAGTATCGATA
This sequence comes from Colwellia sp., assembly GCA_026196955.1. Taxonomy (GTDB): domain Bacteria; phylum Pseudomonadota; class Gammaproteobacteria; order Enterobacterales; family Alteromonadaceae; genus Colwellia. The sequence goes on from JAPHTO010000082.1 coordinate 7,297, forward strand.
ATGAAGAAAAAGTGCGGCACGATAAGGCAAATAGTAACTTGCCGATAATTTCGTTGAAAACGAGTTGCGAGTATTAGGATAAACTTCCGACTGATAACCTACGCCAGCAGGCACAGAGGAGTCAATATAACGGACGGTTCGATAAGGATTATTAAGGTAACCTTCATCAGCAACGGATTCCATATTTAATGCAACGGATAAATTTTTAGTGAGTATTTGACTGATGCCTGCACGAATACGGTATTGTTGGCTTTGCTCTTCAAATAAATCATCGCCATTGCGTCTGATTTCATTGTCACTAAAAGCAAGACCTAAACTTAAGTTAGTCAAATCACCAAAGGTATCATGAGATAGGTTAAAATTAACTGATTTCGCTAAATAGTCATCTTCATCACTTTGTCTAACGCTAAAAGCCATTGTTGTTTTATCATGCAGATATTCCAAGCCAAGCTGCCCTTCTTGTCGCTCTTCTGAGTAAGGACTTGCCGTACTCATCACATCAACAGAGGCAGAAGAGATGGTATCAACATAGTAATAGGCAGAAAGCGCAACTGACTCACTCGCTTTTTTTCTTAATAAAATAGCAGGGCCGTCTATTTTCATGCCCCCACCCTCATAACTGTGATACAGCACATCAGCTCTATCTTCTTCGAGGACAGCAGCGGAAGTTGATAGAGAAAAAAGTAATGCTGTTGCCAAATATAACAAAAATGTAGTGGGGTTAATTACAGCCACAACCACCTCCCCCTGTGCCTTCTGAGCCCCTCGCCGATTCTCGCGCTTCGTAAACATGGGCGACATGCATATTAGCAATAGGATGACGATTGGTTCGCATGATGGGATCTGCTAAATTTTGTCTTTCATAAGGCTTAACCCAAGGTTCAATAGGCTGAGCACATCCCGTCACACCCAATAAGCTAGTGGTAATAACAATGATCAAAGCGCGATTATAATGGTTGTGTAACATGGTTACTCCCTAATTAACTTCTTAATCGCTTTAGCATATTTTTTTTCATAGCCATCTTTATACCCTCGATAGACATACCTCACTTTGCCATCTCTATCGACAATAACAGTGGTTGGCATTGCTTCAACTTGGTAATTTGCAGAAATTTTGTTACTGCTATCAAAAAAGATAGGAAAACTTAAGTCTAAATCAGCAAGGAAGTCTTGCCCTGCCTGATTTTCTTGCTCAACATTAACGCCCCAAACAGACACGCCTAAATTGTTATACTTGCTGTGAAAACTTTGCAATATGGGCATTTCTTTTCGACACGGTCCGCACCATGAAGCCCAAAAATTTATAACAATGATCTGACCACGCTGCTCTGCCAAATTAAGGTTTTTCCCTTGCGTACTTTTCAAGGTAAAGTCAGGTGCTTGCTGACCTATGTCTAGCGCGGCGGCTTTTAAGCTACTACTGAATAAAACAATAGCGATTATTTTGATTAAAACTCGACAAGCGATTGAGTTACTTAACGATAATTTTTTCATGTGATTACCTGAGCCTTTCGATGCTTTTACTGGATATCATTTAGATATCTGCGTTTAAAAATAAAATGAAAAACCTGTGGTGAGATTCAAATTATGGGTTGTTTTGTTTTTACCGGTAATACTGGTATCAAAAACATAATCACTCATACCAATATCCCAAGTTAACCAATCGGTGAGAAATAACCGATAATTAACCGTTAAATTAACCGTGAATTGGTTATTACCTGCAAACTCAGTACTGCCACCACCTAACTCAATAGAAAACATACTATTAAAAGCAAGATCTTTAGTTAAAAAAACCTCTCCAGGCATCAAGTTATAGCCAATATTCAAACCATAATAACTAAGCTTTCTTTGCTCATCGGTTAATAATGGCGGTACATTAGCAAGCCGTTCAAAACTTGTTTCACCTGCTTCTGCATAGCCGTATAAAGCTTTAGCATAGAAATACTCATTTATATGGTAAGCAAAATGCCCACTGACCCAGAGATTGCTTTCAAAGTCTTCAATAGAAATAAGGCCAAATTGCACGCCAAATTCAAAGTTTTCACTATCCAATAAGTCGTCTAAGACCTCACGGCGCTCTACCTCTGCAGTCACCGCATCACTGACATCAGAATCTATACTAGAGTCTCCACCATCTTGCGTTAAAAGGCCGACATCAAAAAATGTATTTGTATTATATAAATGTGCATTTTCAACCGCACTAAATGCAAAAGCTTTTGCGCTCAACATAGGAGTCACACCTAGAATGAATGCGACTAAAAAAACACGCTGAAACCTAATTTCCATGTTTGAACCTCTTCATTGTCATCTCTGTCAGTTAACACTAAGGAATATTTATATTCAGCACGTAATAAAAAATTACGCGCTAAATGATATTTAAGGCCTATGGCCGCATTCATTAAAGTGTCTTGCCTATTTTCTGAGTCTGCTAATACACTATGTGGTTTGGTATTTATAATGCCGCCGCCAACCCCTATATAAGGAATAACCGTTAACTCGGGAAATGGTTGACTAATAAGCATTACTTCATATAAATCACTATCTGAAATACTTCCTAAAGCCTTACCTGCGGAAATTTCAGCACTAAAAACAGGCGATAAGGTGTAACCTAAATAAATATTATAAAAGTCGGCACCTTCAAAATCGCCATACATAATACCACCTTCATAGTCTCTATTTTGAAAGTCAGTTAGGGTATATGTTGATTGAACAAGCTTTTCACCTTGTTGGCTTAAACTAAGTAGATGCTCTTGATTTAACCAGCCTATATTATTGCGTTGATCTTTTACTTTTAACCAACTAGTCCGTTTCACCAAAACTTCGACTGATTCGCCTTTTTCAATGACATTTAATATTGGGTAACCAATACCTGGGCCTGAATGTAGCTCAATATAAGTTGCTTCAATTTTTAGTGATATCGGCTTATCATCAGCCCAAACATTAGAGCCGATTAATATATGACTAAAGAGAAATAGCGCTAGCAGTAACGTTTTAGATTCAAACACATTAATCTTCCTGATAAAAAGGTGTGTTGTAATATTGACCGCCAATATCCAACCATTCACTTAGAAGTTTTAACTCATGAGCTGATAATCGGCCATTATGGCTGCCACCTTGAAACAACTGAAAAAAATCCTCACTCGCCCGTGCACCATTTGTTGATAATATCGCCTCAACAGGCACGTTAACCATGACAGGAATAGGGTTACCATCAACATCTAATAATAAGTCGCCATTCGCATCTCGTTGAAAAACAACATTGCCATTTTCATCCAGTTGCTCAACTCGCTTATCAACCAAAATCCCTTCTATCACTTCTTGTTCAACATCATTAAAAAACAATTCTCTGTAACTGGTTAAATGAGCGGGTTCATCCGTTGAGGGGCTTGCTGAAAGATCAAGTTGCCCATCTGGAACTTGTGCTAAGTTATTTTCATCAAGCAAGGTATGACATCGCGTACAAGTATTATCTTCGAGTAACTGTGCAGTATCAGCATCAAATACTTGCCGAGTTACTTGCCACAATGGTTGAATGTGCTCAATATAATTAATTTGAATACGACAATAAGCGGTCCAATTATCAAAACAGTCACTGCCCGTTGGCGCTTGGCTTGCAAGTGAGTTGTAAGCATAACTAAAGCTTGGATTGATGGCTGAAATATCAGGATTACTCCAAATATCATTATAAATAATATCTGCTGACAATTGTGCTAAGCCATTTGCATCAGCATCGGCTTCAGCCATAGTTTGTCCTTGTTGCGGCGTAATATTAATATTGGTATTAGGAAATGGAACCCCTCCGCTAGCACCTGTGTTAATACTTGCAGCTTGTGCCGCTATTCGCCCATGAGGTAACTCACTACGTGTTTCATGACAACCATGACACTCTAGTGTTTCCCCTGCTCGCAATGTAATCCACTGACGATGCCTGCCTCCGATACGTTGTCCATTCACGTCTAATACACTTAACGCAACAGGCACATTCGCGGGTATTTTTACTTTAACAGAGCCATCTGGCTGAATAGGCGTATAACCTATAATTTCTCGCATCAATTGATTACGGCTACGGCCAAAATCTGTATTTTCAATATCCCTGACCTCTTCTGGCGGCATAGGCACACCACGAACAACACGTAAGAATCTTGCAGGTAAGTTATCCGCTGGTGTTAAACTTGGATCACGTAAACGAGCGATACCAACACTTGTATCTTCACCATCAAGATCATAGACGCTACGAATATGGATAGCCGCAGCTTGTTGATTATCAAGCTCTGCATCAAGACCCGTTGAAAAAGTTTTATCGGCTATATGCTCCATTGGCAATGAAGAGGCTTGCATTACAATAGCCTCGGTGATCATTTTTCCTTCGGCTGTTTTAGCCACCAACTGCTGAGTATTATCTTTAGCGTTATAAAGCCACAATTCATACCAAGGGAGAGCAGCTGCCACTCCTTCCTGCGCTAATTCTTCTGCCGTTAGCTGGCCACATGCTTTGATCAAGCCATCGACAACAACTCGGCATAAATCCCAACTAAGTAAAAATCGTTCACTATCATCTGGTAAAGGGTATAAATGACTTAAATAGCCGGACGTTGAAATTTTTGTCGAAAAGCTAAAATCAAAAGTATTTGAAGAAAACAAATCATTTTGTGCACTACCTTGCGCAGTCGAGTTATCGGTAAGCTGTTCATTGTCAACAAAATCATTGATATTTATTGTTATCGGTTTCTTCTGGTAAGTACGACCATCATTTGAAGACAGTAACAGTAAAATATCACCATTAGGCATTTGCTGGGGCTTGATAAATTCAACCTCTTCCTCTGAGCCATCAATCGTCACTTGATGTGAGTGCCAGCCATACACTAAATGGTTATCTGTACCATCGGGATTCATAGCATATAAATTAATTTTATCATTGCCTCCCATAGTGTCCCAGCGACTATATAAAATGCGGCCGTCTTGCAATACCAGAGGATAAAAGTCATGACTCATATTATAGCTGAGCTGCTTTATATTAGTGCCGTCACTGTTCATGATATGTAAGTTTAGTGCGGCATCATCACCACGCTCATTAAGTGCTGTATATTGAGGTTTTCCCTCATCCAGTAAAATAGCGCGGGATATACGTTGTCGAGTAGAAGCAAAAATAATGCGGCCATCAGGTAAAAATGATGCCATTAAATCTTCACCTTGCTCAGCGACATCATCATTAATAACAACACGTTCAAGCTGTTTAGTAGCTAGTTGGTATCGCCAAATATTCCATGTTGGTTGTTCATTTTCATCCGCATTTTCTATTTCTGGTGCGCGAATGGAAACCAAAAACTGTTGGCCGTCATGAGAGGCTGACAAATCGCGAATATCAATACCTTCATTCGGTATTGCTACGTCACTTTGGTTTGAAAACACTAGCTCAGCTGAAATATTGACACTTGGGGAATCTGCAAAAGCATTATTTTTCACAATAAGCTGCGCACCCGGGTTAAATACCGTTGGATTACGTACAGGAAAACTAGCCTGCTCTACTGTGTCTTCATCGGCACTAATATTTAGTGTTCTTTCGATGAAAACAACAGGGTATTCCACTAATACAGGATCAGTTTTCTCATCAGTTTTTACTGTATCCGTGCCACAGCCCGAAAGCAACAACACTACAACTGCAAGTCCGCTACAACATAACTTCGGATCCATGCAACCAATCCCCAATATTTAATTAAGCCAATTTATCAAGTAATTACACTGTTTTTAAAAGTAAAAAAACAAATGAAATATGGTTGTTTAATAACAACTATTTTGCATAACTACCACGATTTATAAATGGCATTAAGCAGCTAACACCAAGATGAATAAAAACAAAAATAAAAATCACTCGTAAATAATATTTGCTCATTTTGAATTCATTATATACACTAAAAATCACAAAAGTGTCAAAATATTTTACATTTTTACCTTGAAAACAACGCGAAAACAGTAAAAATATCACAACTACTCGTTTTTTAGTCGCAAACAGAAATTAAAACACAAAAAGTGTTGGTTTTTTTTACACTTTAGATGAGAAAGGGAAAATAACAAGCTTTAACTATGTTAATTTTGACCAATTCAATGTCTTTTTAAGTTATTTAAATGGTAAATACAATCATGTCTCAAAATGGAGACGAGCATAGTTTTTTATATTAACTTTTGATATTTAAAGTTTTTTTAAAAAATAATTTTTTTAAGTTTTTTTTAAATAATTAACCTGTTGCTATTTGGCGACAAACAACAGGTATGAATTCACACTTAACACATATAAAACAACATCTTATGTAGTTGGTATAGTGTGTGCTATACCCTGTCGACATAACATTATTTAAACGCGTTAACGTGAACAGGGCTAGATGCGACGTTATGTACTTTACAATAAATAACCAACAGAATTTTTACTGATTTATTGGCTAACACTATCTTAATCATGTAATTATTTTCTTTCTATTCACATCTTCAAGGGGGCTGTATGAGGGTGTTTTTTCAATCGAATACAACTATGTATTCGCAAAACTGGGCTTTATCGCGGTTGATATGCTTGTGTATTTTTATCATTACCTCTATTTCTGTGGTAGAAGCAAGTACACTCGAGCAAGCAAAACGACTTCACGACCGTATTGTTGGCGCTCCTGCTTCAGCTGAAGTGCTCAATCAAATAGTTGTTTTGCTTGATAATGAACAACCTATTGAAGCTGCCTATAAAGCAATGGAGTCACCTCACTTTTACTCTACAACATTAAAACTTTTTGCAACGCCTTGGACAAATGAAGAGCAAGATGTTTTCTTTCCATTAAATGATTACAGTGCCACCGTTATTGGTGTGATCAGAGATGATATCGATTTTAGACAAATTTTACAGGGGGATATCACCTATATTGGCAACGGTGCGCTTGGGTTACCGAGTTACAACAATAACAACAATGATCATTATCAAGCTTTAGAAGATGGTTTTATCAATTTAGCCGATGAATTGACCCGCAGTACACAATCTGAATTAAATGGCTTACCAAGTAGTGCTACTGCGGGAGTATTAACCAGTAGGGCCGCTGCTAAAGCCTTTTTCCATCTTGGTACTAATCGAGCCATGTTACGGTTTACCCTGATGAATCACTTATGCACAGACTTAGAGCCATTAAAAGATAACACCTTACCACCCGATCGTATTAGACAAGATGTTAGCCGAAGTCCTGGCGGCGATAGTAGAATATTTTTAAATAATTGCTTAGGTTGTCATAGTGGTATGGATCCCCTCGCACAAGCCTTTGCCTATTACGATTATCAATTTGATGCTAGCAATGATCCTAACGCAGAGAGTGGCGCCATTAGTTACAATACTACAGGCAATATTGATGCTATAACCAATACGCGAGTAAAAGCAAAATATCATAATAACGCCACTAGCTTTCCCTATGGTTTTGTTACCCAAAATGATCAATGGCAAAATTACTGGCGCAAAGGTATTAATCAAAAACTTGGCTGGGATCCTGCGCTTTCTGGTAAAGGCTCAGGCATTAAATCTTTGGGTCAAGAATTGGCAAATAGTCAGGCTTTCGCTCAGTGTCAGGTGAAAAAGGTCTTTAAAACCGTCTGTTTGCGCGAGGCTGAAAGTAATGCCGATTTAGCACAAATCAATAGTACTACTGAATCTTTTAAACAAAACAGTTATCAACTTAAGCGCGTTTTCGCTGAAGTGGGTAACTACTGCATGGGAGAATAACGATGATTTTATTTTCCTCATTAAGATATTCTTTATTAAAACAAACGAGGTTTATAAGCCTATTAATTTTATCAAGCTTTATATTAGCAGCCTGCGGCGACTCTGAGGTTAAGAGCCAGCCTCCGGCCCCAACAGAGAACAACAATTCGGAATATACAGGTCCAGCACCAAAAACTGACGATATTCAAAAATATAAAACCGCACTTTGGGATAATATATCAACCACAGATAAATGCGGTGCATGTCATACTGAAGGTGAGCAAGCCCCGTATTTTGCCAGTAGAAATGATGTCAACGATGCCTATGCAGCAACAAGCCTTTTAGTTAATTTAACCTCACCCAAAGACTCTCGTTTAGTTGAAAAGGTTAATGGCGGCCACAATTGCTGGCTAAATAGCGATCAAGCCTGTGGTGAAACCATGCTGCAGTGGATTAAATTATGGGCCGATGATCGTGTTAGTGTTGCTAATACCATTGAATTAAAAGCCCCTGTTATTCGAGAGCCTGGGAGTAGTAAGAACTTCCCTACTGATAATGGATTATTTACTAGTCATGTATATCCGTTAGTAACACAGTACTGCGTAGCTTGTCATAGTGAATCAGCAGATTCCCCCCAATCGCCTTTCTTTGCCGATGAAGATGCGAGTAAAGCCTATCAAGCCGCCAAAAGAGTTATTAATTTAGAAAGCCCAGAAAAATCAAGGCTAGTGCTGCGTTTAGGGAGTGAATTTCACAATTGTTGGAGCGACTGCCAAACGAATAGCAACGAAATGCAAAACGCTATTCAAGCATTTAGCAACGAGATCTCAGTTGATACGATAGCGCCAGAAATGGTGGTATCAAAATCATTACTACTTACTGATGGATTAGTCGCCTCGAGTGGCGGACGATTTGAGTCAGATATTATAGCCCTTTATCAATTTAAGACGGGTGAAGGCAATACGGCTTACGACACCTCAGGTATTTCACCTGCAGCAAATTTAACCTTAACAGGCGAGATAGAATGGCTTGGTAGTTGGGGCTTATCATTTAACAACGGTAAAGCGCAGGCAAGTACAGCTACCAGTAAAAAAATACATAACCTAATCACCTCAACAGGCGAGTTTTCTGTAGAAGCTTGGGTTACCCCTAACAATGTAGTACAAGAAGGACCCGCGAGAATCATTAGCTACTCTGCTGGTGATAATGATCGCAATTTTACCTTAGGGCAAAGCCAGTATAACTATGACTTTATGCTGCGCAGCGAAAATAGCTCAAGCAATGGCGAGCCTGCGTTAAGTACTCCAGACGCAGCAGAGATATTACAAGCAACCTTGCAACATGTGGTAATAACCTATAAAGCCAGTGAAGGTAGAAAAATATATGTCAATGGTAGACTTGTTGATGTCACCGATGAAGCTATATCTCCTATAGCGTCATGGGACGATAGTTTTGCACTAATTTTAGGTAGAGAAGCATCAAATAATTATGTTTGGCAAGGTAATGTTCGATTACTTGCTATTTATAACCGCGCCTTAGCGCAAGCGCAAATCACACAAAACTATGATGTTGGTGTTGGTGAAAAATTCTTTCTACTCTTTTCTATCAGCGAACTAGTTGAATTAAGTAATACTTATATATTATTTGAGGTAAGCCAATACGACAATTACAGCTATTTATTTAGCAATGCCAACATTGTTAATTTAGATAACAAAACCTTTAATCAAGATCTCATTTTAAAAAACATGCGTATTGGGCTAAATGGTAAGGAAAGCCCTCTCGGGCAGGCTTATGCTAATTTGGATTTAACCATTGCCAGTGGCCAAGATATTTCAACACCCGTATCAATCTCGCCCTTAGGCACTATTGTTGGTTTAGAAAAAGGGGCGAGCAATGATGAGTTTTTCTTAACCTTTGAGCAGCTAGGCGAGCACAGTAATGTCGTTATACCCGCAGAATTTACTCCGCCCGTTGAACTCCCCGCTAATACGAATAGCGCCAAAATTGGCATTCGCAATTTTGCTGAAATTAATGCCAGCATGAGTGTATTAACAGGTGTTCAGCAAGAAAGCCCCAAAGTATTTGATACTTTTCAGCTTGTTAAACAGCAATTACCAACGCTTGATAACATAGAAACCTTTATTTCAGCTCAGCAAATGGGGGTAACTCAATTAGCGATTGCTTATTGTGACTTAGCTATTGAAGATGCCTCGATCCGCAGCACTTGGTTTCCTCAAGTTGATTTTAACCAAGTACCTGACGATGCTTTAGATGCCGCAGGTAGAGCGAACCTAATAAACCCTTTACTAGCGCAGCTAATGCCATTAAATGTCGCAACACAACCAGAAAAAACCTTGGTTTATAATGAATTAAACAACCTAATTACCAAACTCTCTGTGTGTAACAATAGTTGCGATGTGGTGCGAACCAAAACTATCGCAAAATCAAGCTGTGCCGCAGTACTTGCCAGTGCAGTAATGCTTGTACAGTAGCTGCCGTTGTTAGGAAAGTAAGGAAAAAACATGAGTAGATTTACCAAGAAAACAAAAAATTTTCACCCTGACAGCCCTTTACTTTATGGCGATCACAAAAAACCTATGACACGACGTGACTTTATTGCCGCTGGTTTACGTACTGGCGGCCATATGGTGGCGGGGGCATCTTTATTTAGCTTGTTTGCAAATCCCAATAGTGCCAATGCTGCACTTTCTGCTGATTTAGAAGCTTTACGCGATAGTTGTGGTATTAGTGTTCAAGGGGCGGGAAAAATCCCTTTTATTAGTTTTGATCTCGCGGGTGGTGCTAACATTGTAGGCTCAAATGTATTGGTTGGCGGACAAGGTGGTCAGCAAGATTTTTTATCCACTGCAGGCTATAACAAACTTGGCCTGCCTGGAGATATGTCTCCTGCCATTGCTAATCCAAACGCGCAACAATCTGATTTTATCAATACTGACCTAGGGTTGGCTTTTCATTCTGACTCAGCATTTCTTCGCGGCATATTAGAGAAAGTCTCGCCACAAACCGCAGCAAATATCAATGGTGCCGTGATCCCTAACCGCTCAGATAATGATACAGGCAATAATCCACATAACCCTATGTATGCTATTGCCGCTTCTGGTGCCAATGGCTCTCTAATGCCTTTGGTTGGCTCTAGAAACACGGATTCTGGCGGAAACTCTATGGCGCCAACACGTTTTATAGATCTCAGCATGAGACCAACCAAGATAGATCGTCCTACTGATGTTACTGGCCTAGTTGATGTAGGCGATTTATTTGAGTTACTGTCGCAAAAAGATGCGGTCGCAGTCATGGAGAGTATTCAACGCATTAGCGCGCAAAAAATGTCAAAGGTTAATAGTCAAGTTACCCGCGATGATGTCATTAAAGACATGATGAATTGTGGCTATGTGAAAAGCGCTGATTTAGCCGATCGTTTTGGCAACCCTGCGACTTTAGATCCCTTACTTGATGTCGATATTGTTGGTCCAGGCGGCATTTTCACCTTAGCCGAATTTGACAGCGAGCGAGAGTTTCAAAAAACAGCCTCTATTATGAAGTTAGTGGTTAATGGCTTCTCGGGCGCTGGCACAGTTACCATGGGAGGTTTTGATTATCACACGGGCGATAGAGCCACTGGTGAATTAAGAGATTTACGCGCAGGACGTTGTATGGGGGCATGTTTAGAATATGCCGCTAGACGCAATCAACCTATCATGATGTATGTCTTTAGTGATGGCTCAGTGTCCAGCAATGGCCGTATTGATGAATCGATAAATGGTCGAGGTAAAGGCCAGTGGACCAGTGATAATTCATCAACTGGCGCGGCATTCTTTCTTGTCTATAACCCCACAGGTAAGCCACAGCTAATGGGGGCAACAGCTGAGCAAAACGCTATGCATCAACAAATTGGTTATATGCGAGCCGATGCCTCTGTTGAAACAACTTCAGCGCCATCAGCAAACAATGTGAATTTATTAGTCGAAACAGTATTACTAAATTACATGGCACTGCACGGTGAACAGGGTAATTTTTCTGCACTTGTGCCCGGGCAAGGGCTCGGCAATGCCACTATGTTAGATTCATTAACCGCCTTTCAACCTATTATTGGTGGTTAAGTACCATGTATTTACTTCCAAAGGCGCTATTGCAATAAGCCTTTGGAATAATGCAATCGCTGCTGATTATCAATTATAATCGCTTCATATTCAGGTAGTTTATTAATCAGCGCTAATCCCTCGGCTAAGCCTTTAACAAATACTGTTGTTGATAAAGCGTCTACATAAGTTGGGTCTTTACCAATAACAGAAACACTCACCACTTTTCGTGCTGAATCCCCTGTTTTTGGGTTGATAATATGATGATAACGTACGCCATCTTCAATAAAGTAGCGCTCATAATCTCCTGAAGTTGAAATTGCTTCATTCTCAAGTGGTATATGAACAGCCATTTTATGCTCTGCTCTTGGGTGCTTAACACCCACTAACCATGGACGACCATGCCTATCGCCTAACAAACCAGTATCACCGCCAGCACTGACTAAAGCATGAGCAACACCGGCCTTTTTAAGCAGGTTCAAACAACGTTTTACTGCATAGCCTTTGGCGATGCCCCCTAAATCAACTTTCATTCCTTGATGATTGAAAAATACGGTTGAGTTCTCTTTTTGCAAAGTGATCGCTGTGTAATTAATTGCCGGTAAAGCTTCACTGATAACCGCTTGGCTAGGTCGTTTTTTGTCACGATAATTATATTGATAACCAATTGAGGCGTAGGTTATATCAAAAGCGCCATCACTGATTTTTGATAAGTGCTGCGCAACAATAAGCAAATCAAAAAGTTCTGCTGAGATTGTAACTGCTCTATTTGCTGCTTCACGGTTAATCAAACTGAGTTCACTTTGCTCTTTATAAGGGCTCATTTGTTGATCAATACGAAACATCTCCTGCTCTACCTGAGCTATTAATGCTTGCGCTTTTTCATTACCATTGGTTTTATCTACACTACCTGAGTCATTTTGGCTAGCGGTAGGCTCATCCAACCAAAACTCAACATGGGACAGCGTTCCCATCACTTCAAAACTATGGGTAAACCATTGCGCATTAGCAAAAAAAGACAGACTCAAAAGTAAACCAGTGACACTCAACTTAATCACTCGAATCATATTGTTTCTCTCCTTGTTGGCTTATTAATCATAGTAAAGTATTTAATTCACCTAACTGACCGTAGACTGAGCAAGTAATGCATGTAACTCAGCTAATGAGTTCACAATGGCTTTAGGCTGATATTTAGCTAAGGTATCACTATCATGAACACCAAAAGTAACGCCTATACTATCAATTCCAGCATTTTGTGCCATTTTTAAGTCATGACTGGTATCACCAATCATGATGGCTTCATGTGGAGCAATAGCTAACTCCGCTAAGATACTATGGAGCATTTGTGGATCAGGCTTTGACTTCATTTCCCCTGCACAACGTGTGGTATGGAAAAAAGCGCTTGTTTCGCTAATATGCAATACTCTATTTAGCCCTTCTCTCCCCTTGCCGGTAGCGACAGCTAAATATTTATTTTCTTGCTTGAGAGTAGTGAGCAAGGTTATCGCGTGCTCAAATAACGGAGTAGGCGTTGTATCACCTTCAAGATATTGATATTTATATTCTACCAACATGGCATCAATTTGCTCAGGCGTTATCGCTAAAAATAACTCTTCTAACGCTGTGGTTAAGCTTAATCCAATAATTTGTTTCACGTCATTATTTGAAGGAATGGCTAACCCCACCGTTTTTGCCGCTGATTGCATAGATGAAACAATGCGATCGACTGAGTCCATTAACGTGCCATCCCAATCAAAAATAACTAATTTATAATCTTGCATACCGTTATTTTACTCTTTCACTAACTTAGTCAGTAACTTTTCTAGGCTTGGCTCAAGCGGTGCTTCAATTTTTATTCGTTCTTCTGTTTTAGGGTGAGTAAACTCAATGCTTGCCGCATGCAAAAACAAACGTGTTAGCCCCTTACTTTTCATATCAGCATCAAAGTCTTCGTGGCCATATTTTGCGTCCATAGCTATTGAATGACCGCTGACTTGACAATGCACTCGTATCTGATGAGTTCGTCCTGTCACAGGGAATGCACGAACTAGCGTAGCTCCACGATAACGCTCTAATACTTTATAACGGGTTTCAGACTCTTTACCATTAATGTTATCAGCAACAACGACTCGCTCTCCTGATTTAAGATCATTCTTTTTTAAACCTTCAGTCACACGTGTCAATTTAGTTGGCCAATGTCCCTTCACTAACGCATGATAAAATTTTTGCACTTTTTTATTACGTAATTGCTCATGTAAATTACGCAAGGCAGAGCGTTTTTTAGCGACAACTAAACAGCCTGAGGTATCTCTGTCTAAACGATGAACCAACTCCAACATGCGCGCATCAGGACGTAGTGCTCTTAGTGCTTCGATAAGACCAAAGCTTAAGCCACTTCCTCCGTGTACAGCCATACCCGAGGGTTTATTAATCACAATTAACCTGTCATCTTCAAACAGTATCTGCTGCTCAAGGCTTGCAACAATATTTAAACCCGTAGAAACATTGTCTGTTTTTTCAGAAACACGAATAGGGGCAATGCGCAGTACATCATCTAGGGCTAATTTATACACAGGCTTGATACGCTTTTTATTTACCCGTATTTCGCCTTTTCGCATTAAACGATATAAGTGGCTTTTAGGCACTCCTTTTAAGGTGCGTAGTAAAAAATTATCAATACGTTGGCCGGCATCTTCAGCATCGATAGTGATAAAACGTACTTTCGGTTTATCACCTTCTCGAATATTTTCAGTTTGTTTTGGGGGTTTTGATGGCTTTTGGGACATAGCTTAGTGCTTAAAATAGTCTCTTTCTTTTGTTGAGCGCAGTTTATCACACTTTTTTAGCTGCTTTTTAACATTTAAACTGTTTTTTTATTGGCTTATCCCTGTTAATAAGGGATAATATTGCGGTTAATGCTTTATTGTCTTTATCTACTTATTAAAGAACACTAGTTTGAGAACTAGCAATAAGAGTAGATAAGTAAGCATTAAAATTTAGAAGCTCTAAAGAGAGACGTAAGAGGCAAACTGCGGCCACATTAATATGCATGATTTAAGTGTATGACATATTAGTAGAACGGCCTATTGCAATTACTAACGCGTGTAACTTGTTAGGAAAAGCATAAACAGTTTTATCAATGATAAAAGATACTCGCCCTGCTCCATAAAGCAATTTTATTAAATTACTTATTTTGTATAAATAGTTCCACCTAACAACCTTATCAGCCAGATACAAAAGCGTAAAAAGTCGCTAGGCAAAATAAAGTGGTTAAATTGTACAAATATAAGTGCGCACAGCACATTCGCTGAGCACATAAAGAAACAATAACATCATGATTTTTGAATTAGTCAATGTCATGGTTAATTAAAAAACAATCAGAATTATAACAGCTTAGCGTGGTTTTATGACACGTTAAGATTGACACCCGTGAGGCTGACAAAATGCTGTTACATCGCTACAGATTGCACGACTTTGTGTACTAAGCATAAGTGTGTTGTGACTAAAAAATGAGTCACACAAACTATGAAACGTATGTTAATAAACGCTACCCAATCAGAAGAATTGCGCGTAGCACTTGTTGATGGACAAAAGCTTTACGATTTAGATATCGAAAGCCCTGGCCATGAACAGAAAAAATCAAATATCTATAAAGCGAAAATCACTCGCATTGAACCTTCTCTAGAAGCAGCTTTTGTTGATTATGGCGCTGAGCGTCATGGCTTCTTACCCATGAAAGAAATCGCTCGTGAGTACTTCCCTAGCGGTTATTCTTTTAAAGGCCGTCCAAATATCAAAGAAGTATTGCGCGAAGGCCAAGAAGTCATCGTTCAAATTGATAAAGAAGAACGTGGTCAAAAAGGCGCGGCATTAACAACCTTTATTAGCCTTGCGGGTAGCTATTTAGTCTTAATGCCAAACAACCCTAGAGCAGGCGGTATTTCTCGTCGTATTGAAGGTGATGAACGTACTGAGTTAAAAGCATCGCTGAGCAAATTAGACTTACCAAAAGGCATGGGGTTAATTGTTCGTACTGCTGGTGTTGGCAAAGCTTATGAAGAACTAGAGTGGGATTTGAGTGTATTACTACACCATTGGAAAGCAATTAGTGATGCCGCCGAAAGCCGCTCTGCTCCATTTTTAATTCATCAAGAAACCAACTTGATTTTACGGGCTATTCGCGATTATTTACGTCGTGATATTGGTGAAGTCTTAATCGATCGTCCAAAAACATTCGAAAGCGTTAAAAAGCACATTGAAATTGTTCGCCCTGATTTTTTAAGCAAAATTAAACTCTATAATAGTGATGTGCCATTGTTCACGCACTATCAAATAGAAACACAAATAGAAACCGCCTTCCAACGTGAAGTTCGTTTACCGTCTGGTGGCTCAATCGTTATTGATCCGACAGAAGCGATGACCTCTATTGATATCAACTCTGCTCGTGCAACTAAGGGTAGTGATATTGAAGAAACCGCCTTTAACACCAACTTAGAAGCCGCAGAAGAAATTGCTCGCCAACTACGTTTACGCGATTTAGGTGGTTTAGTGGTTATTGACTTTATTGATATGACACCGGTACGTCATCAACGTGAAGTTGAGAATCGTATGCGCGATTCAGTGCGCCAAGACAGAGCCCGTATTCAATTAGGCCGTATATCCCGCTTTGGCTTATTAGAAATGTCACGCCAACGTTTACGCCCATCTATTGGTGAAACTAGCCAAGGTGTTTGTCCTCGTTGTAGTGGTACAGGACAAGTGCGTGGTGTTGAATCATTAGCATTATCTGTACTCCGTTTAATGGAAGAAGAAGCCATTAAAGAAAACACTCAGCATGTACAAGCACAAGTACCTGTGCCAGTAGCGACGTACTTATTGAATGAGAAACGTCGTTCAGTCATGCA
>JAPHTO010000128.1 GCA_026196955.1 Colwellia sp.
AGGTTTCTGGGTTTTCAATAGATACTTGGAAATCACCCATGGTATAACGTACTTGGCCTTGACGAATGAAGACTAAGCCCATGGTAGAGCCAGCAAAATCCGCTGTTTCAGGAATAGCACTGGTATTCATAAAGGTTGACCATGTTTGTCCAGCGAGCACATTTTTATATTTAATGAAAGCATGGCGAATACGAGGATGTGCTGAATTTGAAACGATTTCGTTACCACCGCCGCCCCAAAAATCCATTTCAAGAAAGCCCATCACATCACCATGGGTATACTTCATGTTGAAACGCGTTTCGTTGGCAAAAAGATTAAACTGTGAAGCGTCTTCCTCAAGTTTTGTACCTGTGCCTATCCAGAATGGTTTATAGGCAACATCACCATCTACATAGCGAGCATCTACTTTGATGTAGCCACCAAAAGAAATTTTATCTTCTTCTGATAGTTTAATGTCATACCCAGCATTGGCAGCGCTTGCCGCAAAGAGTAGACCTGAAGCGAGTAATAATTTTTTAGGTTTGTTAAACATTGCTGTTTCCCTTGTTATATGTGTTTTTGTTTCTTGTTGATGTTTCTGTGTTTCCAAATTCATAATAAAACAGTACAAAAATGTAACAATCGGCAATAAGACTTAGCACCTAGCGGTTAGTCCTTTGGTCGTACACTATAAAAACGTCAAAGTACTAGTACTTAAGTTGTAGAAATAGAGCGATTTTTTATTGCTGAACTGTGGTAAATTTACAGTGGGTGGTTAGTACGACGGGATAAGAATGTTTTCAAACTGGTTATTGGTAAGTGTAAGTATTGGTTATATTGGCTTGCTATTTCTCATTGCCTACTTGGGGGGGAAATATCGCAATAAACTCAAGGCCAAACAGCAAACCATTATTTATGCATTATCCTTAGGCGTATACTGTACTTCATGGGGTTTTTTAGGTACTACAGCACAAGCCGCCAATCACTCCTTTACTTATTTTTCGGTGTATTTAGCCCCCATTTTACTCTTTGTCTTCGCTTGGCCATTTATTCAGCGCATCATCAAAACCAGCTTACAACTTAAAATTACTTCCATTGCTGATTTATTATCTGCACGCTTTGGCAAATCACAAAACTTGGCCATTATCATTACGCTAGTCGCGTTAATAGGCACCATGCCTTATATAGCACTCCAGCTAAAAGCAATTATCTATTCCTATCAAATTTTACAAGAAACCCAAGACTTACCTATTTGGCAATTAGGCTTGATTGTCAGCATTATTCTTGCCGTGTTTACTATTATTTTTGGTATTAGAACCATAGATATTACTGAGCGTCATCCTGGGGTAATGATAGCCATTGCTTTTGAGTCGTTGGTTAAGCTGATCGCTTTTCTTTTAGTGGGCCTCTTCGTCTGTTTTGTTATCTACGACTCGCCCATGGACATTTGGCAACAGGCTAAAGATCAAATAGATATTGCCAAGCAATTTGAAGCTAGCGGCCTTATTGGCATGTTCGGTATGCTCATTATTGTGATGTCGGCTTTTTTATGTTTACCAAGACAATTTCAAGTGATGTTTGTTGAAATAAAAGAGCAAAAATCAAGCGCAATGGCAAGATGGTTGTTACCTGCTTATGTGCTTATATTTGCTTTTTTTGCCGGCCCGCTAGGTTTAGCGGGAAATTTAAACTATGGCAATTCACTTGAGGCTGATGCCTATGTACTTTTCTTACCCGCTTTTGATGGTCATGTCTGGTTATCTTTATTTGCTTTTTTAGGCGCCGTATCTGCGGCAAGCTCTATGGTTATTGTTTCCACCATTGCCTTAAGCACCATGCTAAGTAATGAGATTGTTTTTCCGCTTATGTTCAAACTGTCTCGTCAGCAACACCATGATTTTAATCACTTTCAATCGCAACTATTACTTATTCGTAAAGCCTTAGTGCTCTTGGTGATTTTTTTAAGCTATGGCTTATTATTATTATCACCGCCCGACACGTTATCATCATTAGGCGAAGTCGCTTTTGGCGCAATAGCACAAATTGGCCCAGCATTATTTGTCGCCTTTTATTGGCGAAAAGCCACGCTTGCTGGCGTGTTAGCAGGCATAAGTAGTGGTTTTATTATTTGGACTGCCTTTAATTTATTACCTCAGTTAGGTTTATACCCTCACCCACTTGAGCACACAGATTTACCTAAAACCACCGTTGTCACCCTGTTTGGCTTACTCATTAATATTATTGCGCTATGGCTAGTTTCTCTGCTAACAAGGCAAAGCATTCGTGAGCAAATGCAAAGTAAGTTTTTTTATAAAGACAGAAAAAAAACCCAATGGAGCTTACCTATACAGCCAAAAGTCGACATTGTTGAGCTAGAGTTTTTAGTGGCTAGATTTATCGGTAAAGAAAAAGCACAAAAGTGTTTTGAGCAATTTCATCAAGGTCACCATAGCAAAAATAACAAGGCCTTTAATGAAGCAATATTATTTCATGCGGAAAACACCCTAGCCCGCGTATTAGGCTCAGCGTCAGCAAAACTCGTTACTTCATTTGCGGTAAGTGCGCGTGGCATGGCCTTTGATCAAGTAGCGAAATTAGTAGAAGATAACTCTACCCAACAACTAGAGTTTAGCCGCACGGTGCTTCAAAGCGCGATAGAAAATGTCAGTGAAGGTATTTCAGTGATCGATAGCGAGCTAAAGCTTGTCGCGTGGAATAAGCGTTATTTAGAAATTTTTAACTACCCTGATGATTTTATTTATATTGGCTGCCCCATCAGTCAACTGATCCATTTCAACTTGAGCCAACAAGGCTACTTTGTTCAAGATATTGATTTGCAAGTTGAAAAGCGTATTCAATTTATTAAAAAAGGCAGTCGTCATAATTCTGAATACAAGCTTAAAAATGGCAAAACCATTCATATTGAAGGGAACCCTATTCCGGGTGGTGGCTTTGTGATGATATTTTCTGATATCACTAAGTATCGTCAAACGGAAAAGGTGTTAAAAGAAGAAAATACCGATCTTGAATCAAGGGTAAGATATAGAACGGCAGAGCTTGAGCAAGCAAATAAAGAACTAGCACAGGCCAATTTTGAATTAGCACAAGCGCAAGCAAAAGCCGAGCAAGCTCACGTAAAGAAAAGCCAATATTTAAAAGCCTGTAGTCATGACTTATTGCAGCCCTTATCAGCAGCGAGGCTTTTTTCATCGGCTGTCTCATTAAGTTCTAGAGTAACGAATGAAGAGCGCGAGCAAATAAAGCAAATAGATAACTCTCTAGAAATTGCCAATAGCTTATTACTCGATCTTAACGAAATTGCCAGAATTGAAAGTGGTAACATCACCCCCAATGTCGTCGCGATTGAAGTTAAGCAACTTTTTACCATGTTAGCGAGCGAATTTAATGCCTTAACAGATGAGTATCAGGTAGAGTTTCATTGCCAAACAAGCAAGCTTTACATCGCCAGCGACATTACCTTGCTTGCAAGAATTATTCAGAACTTTCTCAGTAACGCATTTCGTTATGCACATACCAGTGAAAATAATCGTCAAAGTAAAGTCTTATTAGGTTGTCGTAGACAAGGTGGTGAGCTGTCCATTCAAGTCTTTGATAACGGCCCAGGGATCCCAAAAAACAAGCAACAGCAAGTATTTGAGCAATTCACTCAACTCAGCAATAATAATTTTATTGGCCCGAAAGGACTGGGATTAGGGTTAAACATTGCGCAAAGCTTAGCCAAAATCCTTCATCATAGTATCGATTTAAAATCTCAAGAAAATCATGGCTGTTTGTTTAGTGTTAATGTCCCCATTACTCAAGCCCCCATCACAAAAGCACAAGCCTTTCCTCCTGCTAGCATGAGCTTACAAGGCGTTGGGGTACTGTGTATAGACAATGAGCAAGCAATTCTTGATGGCATGTCTAAATTATTAAGCGCATGGCAGTGTCAGGTATTTACCGCCATAGACGCCAAGCAAGCTAAAGAGATTTATGCCAAACATGAAGATGAGATAGATATTTTACTGGTAGATTACCAGCTGGTTGATGGACAAGGGGATAAAATTGTCCTCAATAATGAGGCGATATTAAATGAAGTTAACGGTATCGCACTCATCAAACAATTAAGAGCCATAAGCCAATATTCATTACCTGCAATACTCATTACTGCCACGACCGACGAAAACCTCAAGGCCGTTGCACAGCAGCATAATATTGGCTATTTGCGTAAAATAATCAAACCAATTGCTTTACGAGCGTTGATGAGCGCATTACTCACCGAAGAGTTAACCAAAAACTACTCTCACCACACGCTATAAAGAGCGATTATTCGCTAGTGTTTTGACCAAAAACGCCTTGGTTCAATTGCAATTCGTTTAAGACGATAACGGCTTGAGTACGGTTACGAACGCCTAGCTTTAAAAAGATAGTACTGGCATGACTTTTAATCGTTGATTCAGACAAACCAAGTTCATAGGCTATTTGCTTATTGAGTAAACCATCAGCAAACATTAATAATATTTTATGCTGTTTAGGGGTTAATGACGCAATTTTATCATCAACATTTGTCGTTTGAGCATTACTATTAAACTCTCCCTCAGGAGTCCACAATTTACCGTTAAGCACTTCTTTTATGGCAATAACCATTTCTGGCACAGGAGTCGATTTTGGAATAAAACCAGCAGCGCCAAAACTCATCGCCTTGTGAATAGTTTCTTTATCTTCAAAGCCAGAGATAATGATTACACCTAAATCAGGATATAAACGCCTGATGGTGATTAAGCTATTAAATCCTTGGGCACCGGGAATGTCGAGATCAAGTAACAGCAGATCAGCATTAGTTTCATTTTCTAAATGTTGTTCAAGCTCAGGAATAGTTTGTGCGTCAAAAATCTCTGCACCGCTAAAATGAGACTTTAGCGTGATAGATAAAGCTTGGCGAAATAATGGATGATCATCCGCCAATATTATTTTCATGTTTTCTAACATAGTTAAACTCATTATTTAGTCGATTATTATTTTTATCTGGCCGACTAATGTTGTTAAATGAAAACTTTCAGTTTAATACCAAGTGTATTAATTAATTGTCCACTTAGCGAGAATTAAAAGGCTTAGAGGCAAGGCATTGATTGCAGAAAATGGTTATTCCCTTGTCAAAATCAATAACGCCGCATATGAGCCTTTTAAACTCGCCCTTTGGGAGTTCATTAGCAAACTGATAACATCACAAAATGAATGAAATATAGAATAACTATGTTTAATACATTTTGTTTGTTCTAAGCTCGCTAATGCAACTCTAAGTTGATCAATAAATTAGTACAATTGGTATAGCAACCACAATACCAAAATCTGTAATGGCCTGCTAGCGAGAAATGTCAATTCAGCAAAACAGGCGAGTTTTATTTTCAACGCGCTTAAATAAACTACACGATAGCAATGTCAAATTCAGGCATAGCTTGGATAACTTTTTTTACCGTACAAGTATTTGCTGCGGCAAGAATGGCTTTGTTGTACTTTTTCGGAAATCCTTCAGGTAGAGTAACCTCAAGAGTGATTTTTTTCTTGTAGTTATCTTCTTGACAAATATTCTCATTATTCTGCACAACTTTAAGCCCCTCTGTGCTGATATCTCGTTGCTGACAAAATTTGCGCATGTAAAAAGCCGCACATAAAGGCATGCTCGCTAAAAAGTAATCAAAAGGCTCTGGGTGCTCTGCTTTTCCACCCGCAGTAACGCTTTGATCACTGACAACTTGATGCTCGCCAAAACTGGCTTGCAATTGTTGCCCCTCAAGTAAATTTACTTCTATTTTCATATTCTGCTCCACATGCTATTAATGAGAAAAGTTAACTCACTCATGATATATGAGCATTATCTAATATTGCAATAAGCAAGTTCGCATTAGGTGAAATTAAACAGAGAAAATAATTTCAAAAAGTGCTTGAATATCACACAAAATAGATATACTGTACATCCATACAGTATATCTATTTTTACTTAATCAGGCGAAGAGGCATAACATTATGTTTAACACAAACACTAATAATATCAGCATGATAACTAGAACTCACAATAATAACGCTCCCTTAAATGAAAATTGGTTACAGCACACTAATGTCAATGACAACCTTGAACTATCAAATCAATATGCCCACATTTGCCAGCAACATAAACAAGAAAAAAAATGGGTTTTATTTATCAATCCAGAAGAAAGTTCAATTGAGCAGCTTGCCAAAACACACGGAATTGACGTTTCAAAAATATTAATGGTTAATTACAAAAGTGCGGTAAAACCTCAAACAAAAATAGATCTAGAGCATATAAAATCAGTGTTAAGTAAAGGGAATTGCTCTGCGGTAATCGTATCTAATACTGACTTTAAAAATGAAGAGATTGCTCAGTTAGAAAACTCTGCCTGCAAAGGAAGAACTCAATGCGTATTATTAAAGAAACGATTATTTCATTAAATTAACTCAAACACTGTGACCAGAATTAATACCAAGTGTATTAATTTATTGACCACTTAGCGAGAATTAAAAGGCTTAAAGGCAAGGCATTGATTGCAGACAATGGTTACTCAGGAGAATGTGCTCCTGCATTCTCTAATAAGCCACATCCATGTAGCGTCCTTATCAAAATCAATAACGCCGCATATAAGCCTTTTAAACTCGCCCTTCGGGAGCTCATTAGCAAACTGATAACATCACAAAATTAATGAAATATAGAATAAC
>JAPHTO010000159.1 GCA_026196955.1 Colwellia sp.
CCTGATTTAACAAAACCGCCACCATTAGTACGGTAATTCGTTTTATCGATATATTTTGCCGTGCCAGCCCATTTTGCCCCATCGGGCTTTTTAGGCATTTCTTTAAAAAGGCCGTTAGCAGTCATGGGTTTGAACATTGAAAAGGCAAGCCACTTTCCATCTGGTGACCATGCGATATCACTTGGAGATTGTTGTAAATTAGTCACTCGCGCTGTTTGTCCACTATCTAACCAACGAACGTAAAGTTGATTGCTACCTTCTACAGCCGAAGTATAAGCAAGTTGCTGACCATTAGGGGAAATACGTGGCATGCGATAACTTGCTTTCCCAGAAAGTAATGGACGATGATCGCTGCCATCAATATTTATTTGCCAGAGATTTGTGCGAGTATTGTCAGCCATAATGTCAAAAGCGCGGCGCTCATAAATAATGAAATCCCCTTCTGGGTCAACACTAGGGCTTGCTGCATATTCAAGTTCAAAAATATCTTGATAGGTAAAACGCTTGTTATGCTCTGCCACAGCTATATTGGCATTGCTGACTATCAAAAGCAGCATTGATATCGCTTTGATAATAATGCGTCCGCATAGGTGAATAGAAAACTTATTGTTATTTTTTTGCATTATTCCTTTCCTTTTCGATTATTCCTGATAAGTCATTCTAGACTAAGAATGCGCATCTAAGAAAATATTTATTTGAATAACCGAGTTTAATAACTACTGTGATAAATTTGTGATAGTTAAACAATCAAATCGTGATAACTACGTGACTTTACTGCAATAACTTGACGACATACTTACTCTTGCAATTTCATCAACAATGAACAAAAAGAGGGAAAGCGTCATGAAAACAGCTATCAACAAAATCAGTACTATCGTCTGCGTTAGCACAATACTGCTCGCAAGCACCGCAGCACAGGCACAAGATTTATCCATTACCTTAACGAATTTAAGCCAAGGCTTACATTTTACACCGATAATCAGTGCCGCTCATGCTGCAGATAATCATATGTTTATGGTGGGAGAGGCCGCTTCATCAGAATTACAAATGATGGCTGAAGGTGGCGATATTTCTGGTTTATCAAGCATGTTAAGTAATGCCAATGCAAATATAGACGAAAATCCAGCAAGTGGTTTATTAGCACCAGGCATGTCGACAAGTTATACACTCACTAATGATGCCGCCAATACGCATTTATCTTTAACCACAATGATACTACCTACTAATGATGGTTTTGTTGGTTTAGATGGCTGGGAAATTCCAACAGAAGCAGGCACTTATACTATCTACTTAAATGCTTATGATGCTGGCACTGAGGCTAATAATGAATTGGTTAACGGTGGTGGTGCTCCCGGTGTATTAGGTATTCCTGCAGCTCCCGGTGGCGATTCTGGCACGGGTGGTACAGGCATCACAGATATGGAAAGCAACGCCATGATTCATATTCACCGCGGTAACTTAGGTGATGACAACGATATGGCGGGAAACAGTGATTTAAATAATACCATTCATCGCTGGTTAAACCCTGTTGCTAAACTCACGATTACTATTCAATAAGGGGGCACTATGTTTACCTTTATCAGCAAACAAAATGATTCAAGTCGGTTTGGAAAAATATTACTGAGTGGAGTACTTGCGCTAACGTTATCAGCCTGTAATCACGATGATGATGATCCTGTAGTCGTAACACCACCACCTCCGCCACCACCCGCTGAATATAGCTATAGCGTAACCATCACTAATTTAACTTACGCACAACCGCTTTCTCCGCTAGCCGTATTACTTCACGGTGATAATACCATGTGGATGGTTGGCAGTAGTGCATCAGAGCCTTTAGAGAAATTAGCTGAAAGTGGCGACAGTGCAGATCTATTAGCCGAAGCAGGTGTTTTAGCGTCAGCTTCAGATACAGGCGTACTTTTACCTGGTGCTTCAAGCTCTGTCACTGTCTCAACGACGGATAGAATGGCAACGCATTTTACCAGTGCAACTATGTTAGTGAATACAAATGACGCTTTCTCAGGTCTAACTGGTGTAGACATATCAACTCTAGCAGTTGATGAATCAAAATCATGGAATTTAAATGTTTATGAT
Organism: Colwellia sp.; assembly: GCA_026196955.1. Classification (GTDB taxonomy): domain Bacteria; phylum Pseudomonadota; class Gammaproteobacteria; order Enterobacterales; family Alteromonadaceae; genus Colwellia. Next base: position 2,095 of record JAPHTO010000159.1, read on the forward strand.
TCAGGCACCGAAGCAAACACTGAAGCAATGGGAACTATCCCAGGGCCAGCTGATGGCGGTGCTGGTTTTGATGCTGCAAGAGATGATGTCAACTTTGTTGCATATCACTCTGGTGTTGTCAGCCAAGATGATGGATTAACAAGCTCTGTACTTACTCAAGCACATAGGTTTGATAACCCAGCGATAAAATTAACAATAACACGAACAAAGTAGCGTGAGCTTGGCCAATGGGTGCAAGTTCAGCCATTGGTCAAACAGGACGCTCATGAAAGATAAAATTTTAATTGTTGAAGATGAAGCTGATATCGCCCACTTAATCCAAGTGCATTTAACTGAGCTAGATCTCGATTGTGATACTTGTGCAAACGGAGAACAAGCCTTAACACAAGCATTAACGAAAAATTATCAACTCATATTGCTCGATGTCATGTTACCTGGCATAAGCGGTTTAGATATTTGTCGTCAACTTCGTCAAGAAAACCCTTTACAGGCTATTTTAATGCTAACGTCAAAAACATCAGAAACAGACAGAGTACTCGGACTTGAGCTAGGCGCTGATGACTATATGACCAAGCCATTTAGCGTTCGAGAATTACAAGCAAGAGTACGTACCCATTTAAGGCGTGTACATGCGCTCAATGGTAATGCACATAATGCCAACATTAATTCTGCTACCGTCGCACAAGACAACACTCACGCTACCACCTGTATAGGGCAATTATTAATAGATCATCGTTATCATCAAGTGACTTATAAAGATCAAGCCATTAATTTAACCTCAACTGAGTTTGAGCTGATTGATTTCTTCTCTAAACACCCTGATCAGGTTTTTTCCAGAACACAGTTACTCGATAGCGTATGGGGCTATAACCATAGCGGTTATGAACATACGGTAAATTCTCATATTAATCGCTTGCGCAATAAATTAGAGCAAGATTGCAGTGAGCCTCAAATTATTCAAACCGTTTGGGGTGTCGGCTATAAACTCAACTCAGCAGGTGTGCATTAATGATGACTTATCAATATCCACCTTCACAAATTATGCTTTGGCAGCTAAGAGCTTTCCTATGACACTTTCTTTATATCAACGCTTAGCATTAGTGGTTTGCTTTGCCTTTACTCTACTCGCATCCTTGATTTTTTATTGGAGTAACTCGCTTGCTGAGCAATCAAAGTTCCAAGCCGAGCAAAAATTACATATCCAACTTGCCGAGCATTTGGCCCACGACAATCCTTTATTGCAAGATGGTGTTTATGACAAAGCCGCCTTAGAAAACTTATTTCATACCTTGATGTTATTAGGACCTGCTTTCGAGTTTTATTTTCTCGACCCTGCTGGCAACATTGTCACTTATTCAGCCGATCCCGCTAAAATAAAACGTAAAGTGGTTGATTTAAGCCCTATTGTGGCGTTGATTGCCAACCCAACAGCCGTGCCTATTTTTGCTGACGATCCTCGAAGCTTACAGGGGCAAAAGATATTTTCTGCCGCCCCGATATATCATGGTGATAATTTACAAGGGTATTTGTACGTTATTATTGGCGGTGAAATTTATGACTCTATTTTCAGCCAAGTTAAAAATGATAAATATTTGCAGCAATATGGCACACTTGTCATTGGCGCCCTAGTACTATTATTGATTATATTATTAGCCGTGTTTCGCTATTTTACTGCACCAATCAGAAGACTAAGCCATGAAATGCAAGCGATTAAAGCCGTCAACTTTGATCAAACTAAGGTCACTTTAAGCCCATGGCAAAGCTCTCATAACAATGAAGTGCATTATTTAGGTAACACCTTTAATACCATGGTGACTCAAATTAACCAACAATTTGCCCAACTCACAGAAAATGATCGCATCAGACGAGAGCTACTTGCACACTTATCTCATGATTTACGTACTCCTCTTGCGACCATGCAAGGGTATATTGAAACGTTAACTATTAAAAACGCCCAATTAACGCAGCAAGAGCGTCTTGATTATTTAGCCACGGCTGGGCGTAATGCGATGCAATTAAAGCGCTTAATTGACCAAATTTTTGAATTAGCCCACTTAGAAGATGGGCAAGTGACAGTCAATTTAGAAACATTCGCCATTGGTGAATTACTGCACGATATCATTGCCAAATTCGCCTTGAAGGCAAAAGAAAAACAAATCAAGTTAACATTACGACCTGAGCAATGCCGATTTATTGTTTATTCTGATATTGCCAAGTTAGAACGGATAATCACTAACTTGTTGGAGAATGCGCTCAGACACACAGATAAAAAGGGCGAGGTACTCATTGAGGTTTCACAATTAACCGATAAAATTAAAATTTCGGTAACCGACAATGGTACTGGCATCAGCAAAGAAGATATCGCTTATATTTTTGATGCGAGATACCGTGCAAGTAATGCTAGCGATGATAGTACTCCTCATGCTGGTTTAGGCTTAGCCATTAGCCAAAAACTCAGCCGTATCCTAAATTCAGAAATAGTTGTTGAGAGCCAGTTAGGACAAGGAAGTTGCTTTTCGCTTTCTCTTCAACAAGTCAGTCATTAATATTAAATAATGTGTATTAGGGGCTGTTAATATTGGGTTTGTGCGGTAAGTGCCAAAATATTCTCTTGAGCATCAACAAGCTGTTGGCTAACGCGCTTATGGTGCTGAACCGCTTGCTCAAGAGGTATAGAACAAATTGCGCTATTCTGCTCAGCAATCATAATATTATTTTCCCCTGAAATGATTGCTTGTAGCGCAGCCACGCCCATTTTAGTCGCCAATAACCTATCTTTAGGGACAGGTGAACCACCTCGCTGGATATGACCTAAAACACAAGCAGTACAGTCAATATCAGCGGCTTTATTAAGTTGCTCAGCTAAGTTAGCAGCACCATCAGGCCATAGATTTTCAGCAATAACAATAATATAGCTAGTGTGACGATTTTCTTTAGCGGTTTTAATTTCTTTTGCAAGTTCAATTATTTTAGCTTGCTGATCGTCAATACAAAAGTTCTCAAAAGACAGTACCTGCTCTGCGGCGCAAGCGATCCCGACATTAAAGGTGATATGACCGCTATGTCGTCCCATCAGCTCAACAATAAATATACGTTCAAAAGCATCGGCAGTGTCGCGAATTTTATCAATGGCCTCAATGGCTGTATTAACAGCTGTCGCAAAGCCAATAGTAAAGTCAGTACCATCAAGATCATTATCTATGGTACCGGGTATCCCGATAAGTTGACCATGCCAAAGGGGTTGTAAAGCCAGCAGACCATTAAAAGAGCCATCGCCGCCAATCACGACTAAGGCATCAATATTGTTATCTTTAAGGGTATTTACCGACTGCTTAAGACCTTGTTGCGTTAACATTTGCGGGCAGCGAGCACTTTTTAAAATAGTACCGCCTCGATGAATGATGCCATTAACATCTTTTAGGGTTAATACTTTTGCTTGGGCAATATTTTCCTCGTAAACCAAACCATTATAGCCGTGATAAAAACCTATCACTTCAATATGGTAATGGTGTGCTGCTAACACTAAAGCACGTATCGCAGCATTCATCCCTGGTGCATCGCCGCCACTGGTTAATATGCCTATACGTTTTATATTCGTGCTATCCATTTGATATTCCTTTTTATATCAATATTAATATAACTATATCACCTGTATTAAGGTTAGCTAGCCATTAATGCTAATTGATAGTGCAAATTCCAAGCAAAAAAAATCCCCAATATGACTTAACAATATTGGGGAATTATATTAACCGAATTAAAGAGAGGCTTTATGGACGATATTCTACTTCAACGTCATAATCATCTTCATTCCAGTCTTCATCATCTAAATCATCTTCAAGATCGGCCATAGCATCTTCATGGTAAGTATCCCACTTAAACTCAACCTCTTTACCATCCGTAATTGTCTCTTCTTCTTCAGGTGGTAATTGCTCAATAAAGGTCATCACTTTTTGAGATAACTCTTCTGTACCTAGCTTATTAAAGGCTGAAATACTGTGTACTTCACCTTGCCAATCAAGACCCGCTAAAATAGCATCAGTGACTTCTTTGGCTTCTTCTTCAAGCATTAAATCAAGTTTATTAAAAACAATCCAACGTGGCTTACCCGCTAGCTTTTCATTATGCTGTTCAAGCTCACTAATAATGGTTTTCGCATTTTCAAGTGGATCTGAGCCATCAGCAGGCATGATATCAATCACATGCAATAAAATGCGACAACGCTCAAGGTGTTTTAAAAATTGAGTGCCTAACCCTGCGCCATCAGCCGCACCTTCAATAATACCGGGGATATCGGCAATAACAAAACTACGCTGCGAGTCTAAGCGTACCACGCCCAAATTGGGTACTAACGTGGTAAACGGGTAATCAGCCACTTTAGGTTTTGCTGCTGAAACACTGCGAATAAGCGTAGACTTACCCGCATTGGGCAAACCTAATAAACCAACATCGGCCAATAATAATAGCTCTAACTTTAGGTTACGAATTTCGCCTGGCGTACCATCGGTTTTTTGACGAGGCGCTCGGTTAGTACTACTTTTGAAGCGAGTATTCCCCAAACCGTGCCAACCACCTTTGGCAACTAATAACTTTTGATCTTTATGCGTTAAATCGCCCAGTACTTCACCAGTATCAACATCGGTTACTCGCGTTCCTACCGGCACTTTAAGCACTAATTCATCACTACTTTTACCCGTGCAATCTCGACTTTGGCCATTTTGTCCACGTTTAGCACGGTGAAAGCGCTCAAAGCGGTAATCTATCAGCGTATTTAAGCTTTCATCGGCAATGAGATAAACATCACCACCATCGCCACCATCGCCACCATTAGGGCCGCCATATTCGATATATTTTTCTTTACGAAAACTGACACAGCCGTTACCGCCGTCTCCAGCTTCAACTCTGATCTCAACTTCATCAACAAATTTCATGGTGTTTTACACAACCCTAATGTCTAGTGGTTTATATATTGCTAGTATAAACGATTTTTAAATTTTAAAAAATCGCTACAATAAGAACATAATGAATAGATAAAAAAAAACCTCGCATGATGCGAGGTTTTTAGAAAATCGACGCTAAGATTAATCAGCAATGATGCTAACAAACTTACGATTTTTTGGACCTTTAACATCAAACTGAACTTTACCGTCAGCTAATGCGAATAAAGTGTGGTCTTTACCGATACCCATATTGCTACCAGCGTGGAAACGTGTACCACGTTGACGAACAATGATGTTACCTGCTAACACTGATTCACCACCAAAACGTTTAACACCTAAACGTTTAGCTTCTGAATCACGACCATTTCGTGTACTACCTGCAGCTTTCTTATGTGCCATGTCAAAATGCTCCTAATTAGCCGTTAATACCAGTAATCTTCACTTCAGTGAACCATTGACGATGGCCCGCTTGTTTGCGTGAATGCTTACGACGTTTGAATTTTACAATAGTAATTTTATCAGCACGACCTTGTTTTACAACCTCAGCCACTACTTTACCACCAGCAACGTAAGGCGCGCCTACATTGATGTTTTCGCCATCGGCGATCATTAAAACGTTATCAAATTCTACTGCTGCGCCTACTTCAAGCTCAAGCTTTTCTAGACGAACTGTTTGTCCTTCGGTTACACGATGCTGTTTACCACCGCTTTGGAATACCGCGTACATAGCTACTCCGTACTGCGCCACTTTACTAGTTAGTTAAAAGTTATATGACGCTAAATTTAAAAATATAGGGCGCGAATTCTACGCGAAGAAAACCGCTAGGGCAAGTATAAAAGTGATCATTTATAAAGTTTTTAATCCATTTGATAATTTAGCTAACTTAATTACCAACAAAGTCATTATAAACCCCTTAGCTAGGCTTTAATATCAGTAAATTTAGTGTAGAATTTAGTCCATAAAAGCCCCATCCAAATAGTGGTTAAATATAAACCACCTAGCCCAAGTGGAAATTAAGTAAGTGGATATAAAAGCAATACAAGCACTCTCTCAAGATGATATGACCACAGTCAATGATCTTATCTATGCTCAGTTACAATCAGACGTTGCCTTAATTAATCAATTGGGCGTCTATATTGTTAATGCTGGTGGTAAGCGCATGCGCCCTATGCTTACCGTGCTAACTGCACAAGCCTTAAATGCTGATAGCGCAAATACGCTAGACAATGATCACTGTACGATTGCCGCTATTATAGAATTTATACATACCGCAACATTATTGCATGATGATGTGGTTGATGAATCTAACATGCGCCGTGGTCGTGAAACGGCTAACGCCTTATTTGGCAATAGTGCCAGTGTCTTAGTCGGTGACTTCCTTTATACCCGCTCTTTTCAAATGATGACTAAATTGGGTGATATGCGCATTATGGATATTCTTTCTGATGCCACAAATATTGTCGCCGAAGGTGAAGTATTACAATTGATGAATTGTAATGATCCCGACACTACTGAAGAAAGCTACATGCAGGTTATCTATTGCAAAACGGCTAAGCTTTTTGAAGCAGCAACTCGACTTGCTGCTGTGATCACCAAGCAAAGCAGTGTAGTAGAAGAAGCAATGGCCGATTACGGTAAATATTTAGGTACCGCTTTTCAATTAGTAGACGACATTATGGACTACACCGCTGATGCTAAAGAGATGGGCAAAAATGTGGGCGATGATTTAGCAGAGGGTAAACCGACACTTCCGTTACTCTATACTATGGCTCATGGCACTCCATCGCAAAAGCAATTGGTTAGAGATGCCATAGAGCATGGCAATGGTATGGAACACCTTAGTGAGATCCTTGATGCCATGAATCAAACGGGTGCCTTAATTTACACACAGAAAAAAGCTGAAATAGAAGCAGACAAAGCCATTAATGCGTTAACTGTGCTGCCTGACTCTGACTATAAAAAAGCCTTAGTAGCCTTAGCGCATATTGCTGCAAATCGCTCAGCCTAAATAGAGAGGAAAAAGACATCATGAGCGCTGATAATATATATGAGAATAATCCTCTGCACGGTGTTGGTTTAGAGCAGGTGCTTACCGAATTAGTGGACCATTATGGTTTTGAAATTTTAAATGCATATTTAAGCTTAAACTGCTTTAAAACCAATCCAAGTATTAAATCGAGTCTTAAATTTTTGAAAAAAACTGACTGGGCCAAAGATAAGGTGGAAGCTTTTTATTTATATCAATATAAAAGCTTACCTCGTGCTGATGATAAACAATTTCAATTGCCCCCTCGCGATCGCATCATACCTGCTCATCAAAAACCTGGCGCTCCCGCTGAATTAAGTTTTGAAGATGCAGAAAACCTTAGACAAAAGCGCGCTAAGAAAACGCGAGAGCGCTCTTCCACCCCCTCAAATCCATGGGGCAGATAACAATACATTCACCGCTTAATCTAATACTTTAGCTTCTAGCTATTTATTGCTTGCCTTTGTGACTTGCTAAAGGACAAAGGATTTATTGATCTAGCACATTATTCCTTATGCTTTAGGTTGTTTATTTCTTTAACAACAACTAATTTAAGCTTAACTATAAGAATTTTCTAAGGAGCAATTATGCCATTGATAGAATGGACGGCTGAATTAAGCGTAGGAATAGCGAGTATTGATGAGCAACATAAAAAATTAGTCAATATGATTAATGCCCTTAACGATGCCATGCTACTCGGTGAATCAAACGAGTTACTCGGCACAATCTTTTCCGGCTTAGCAACATACACCCAAAAGCATTTTGCCTATGAAGAGAATATGTTTGCTGAATATGGCTATGCCGACTCAGAAGAACATAAGAGACAACATAATGAACTCATAGCGCAAGTTGTCGAGTTAAAAGAAAAGTTTATTGAAAATCCTCAAGGAACCATTAGTGCGGATTTAATGCTATTTCTTAAGCGATGGTTAACTAACCACATTATGAGAACGGATAAAGAATATACTGAATTTTTACTGTCGAAAGGTGTGAAATAAGTAACATCGAAAGGTAACAAATGTAAAAAATCGAGCTGCAAACTTGATAGTCGCAACTCGATTTTTTCTTGATGTTTTTATAACTAGCTTAGCTAGCCATAAAATCAACACCTTCTTGAATATCTTTTTTCAAAGTCTCAAGCATGTCTTCTTTGGCTTTTTGTTCAAAAGCACTTAACTCACCGTAAGATAAGATTTCACTCACACCATTAACACCTAAACGTACTGGATGAGCAAAATAAGGAGCATCGCCATCTTCAAGCGCAACATAAGCGTAATCAACAACGTCTTCACCTTGTAAGCCTTTCACTAAAGACATACAAAAACGTGCTGCTGCAGCGCCCATAGATAAAGTAGCTGAGCCGCCACCCGCTTTAGCTTCTACAACTTCAGTACCCGCATTTTGAATACGTGGTGTTAAAGCCGCAACTTCTTCATCCGTAAAGCTTGTACCTTCTACTTGAGATAATAATGGTAAAATAGTTGTACCAGAGTGACCGCCAATAACAGGTACTTTAACAGTAGCAACGTCTAAGCCCTTTAATTCAGCAACAAAAGCTTCTGAACGAATAACATCTAGTGTAGTAATACCAAATACGCGGTTTGCGTCATAAGTACCTGCTTTTTTGAATACTTCAGCAACAATTGGCACAGTTCCGTTTACAGGATTGGTAATAATACCTACCAACGCTTTTGGACAGGCTTCTACAATACCTTCAGCTAATACCTTGATGATACCCGCATTAACATTGAATAAATCAGCACGATCCATGCCCGGCTTACGTGGCATACCCGCTGGAATTAATACAATATCAGCACCAGTTAAGGCTGCATTTAAATCATCACGGCCAAAACCGGCAACTTTTACATCTGTAGGGATGTGAGATAAATCTACCGCTACACCTGGAACAACAGGAGCAACATCATAAAGTGATAACTCAGAGCCTGCTGGCAATTGAGTTTTTAAGAGTAAAGATAATGCTTGACCGATACCGCCTGCGGCGCCTAAAACTGCTACTTTCATTTGATCTCTCCGAGATTTTAATGGGGGTTAAACTAAGGCCTATTGACCTTGGTTGTATTTAATACCAATACATTAACTAAGCGAACATTTTCAAACGATCTAAATATTCAATAAGCTTGTTGCTTTCAATTTCAATAAGTTACTATTGGTCAATCAAGCACCCAGTTTTTGAAAATTTATTCTCATTGATTTCTGCATTCTTAACTAATTTAATTGGTATAACAAAAAATTTGAGTAAATACGTAAAAAATTGCTGCGCAAAAGATATAGCATAGACAACAAAAAAACAATTAATATTAATTTATAGCGTATATAATAGCTTATAATGTCCAGAGTAAAAAACTCAACTTTAGTATAACTACCACACTATTATTTATTAGAATAGAAGGCTTTGATATCAAACAATGAATGGTCAACAAAAACAAGAAGTGCTTATACAGGCGTTTAAAGACTTATTAAAGCAAGAACAATTTGGCTCACAGGGAGAGATTGTTGAAGCATTAAAATCTCAAGGATTTGAAAACATAAGCCAATCGAAAATATCTCGTATGCTAAGCAAGTACGGGGCAGTTAGAACTCGTAATGCTCGCCAAGAAATGGTGTATTGTTTACCCGCAGAGCTTGGCGTACCTACCGCACATAGTCCATTAAAGCAGTTAGTATTAGAAATTGAACATAATGAAGTAATGATCATTATTCAAACAAGTCCAGGTGCTGCACAGCTTATCGCAAGATTATTAGATAGTTTAAGTAAAAGTGATGGTGTGCTAGGCACTATTGCTGGCGATGATACAATTTTCATTGCCCCATCTGATGTGAGTAATATCAAAGAAACAATCAAAAAGTTAGAACGGTTATTTTCAATAGAGAAGCAATAAACTCAACAAGGGAGCAGTTTTTCATTAAGCATTAGAGAAATGAAAATCCGCTAAACGAATATCTTTCTCCCAAGCTTATTTGCTAAGTTATGTAGTCAAACCTCACTACAATAACCTGATCTCGACTAAATAAATTACTCTCTAGCTAAAGATATTATTGAAAATTTAATTCATGTGTTTCAGTTAGTTAAATAAACCTTAAACCGAGTTCAGGTTACATACTTGCAAAATACTCTCTCGAAGCAATTCACCCGTAACAGGTTTAGCAATATGTAAATTCATACCTGCCGCCAAGCTTCGCTGCTTATCTTCTTCACGAGCATGAGCAGTCATGGCAATAATAGGCATTGAGCTGCTCGAAGATGACGCTTGTTCTTGCTTTCTTATTATCGACGCAGCTGTTAAACCATCCATCACTGGCATTTGAATATCCATTAACACAACATCAAAATGATTTTCATACAGTAAATCAAGAGCCCGTTGGCCATTATCAGCAATAGTGACTGTTGCTTGCATGCTCAATAATAACTCTTTGGCAACCAACTGATTAACCAGATTATCTTCAACTAATAATATATTGATATCTGCCAAATCGGTATTGGTTGATGGTTGCTCTAGCGTAGCTAAAGGCGTAGTTAGCTTAGCGGTTACGACTTCCGCTATGGCATCTATTGGAGCTCGGTTACTTTCGTTTTCTGTATTAACATCGTTTAATGCTTTCATTATTTGGTCGAGTGAAAAACGGTAAAGTGGTGTATCAAGTAAAATATAAGGCACAGATAAGGAATCAAGTTTTTGACAAACATCCGTTGTTAACTCAAGCATCGCTGGATGACACAAGCCAATTAACTTTATATTTTTATGCCAATGTTTTTTCTTTGTTTCAGCAAGGTGTATTTGCTCGATTAAATCCGTCTCATTCACCAATAACACTATGTTGTCATCTTCGTCTTTATTATTCGTGTTTATGGCGATTTCATCTAAATTATCTACGGTATAGTGCGACCAACCATAACTTTCAACAGTATCTAAGCAGGTGGCAGATAAGTGCTGTCCATGGGTAAAGAGTGATAGTAGGTTTGCAGAGCAATTTTTATTACCTCCCTGATTAACCGCTACCTTGGGTATTTTAAAAGGCAAAATAAAGCTAAATTCACAACCTTGGCCAAGATCGCTTTGCAAATTAATTTCACCTCCCAGCAATTTAACGATTTGCTGACAAATCGATAAACCTAGACCTGAGCCGCCATACTTTCGCGTCATTGAAATATCAGCTTGAGAAAAAGCTTCAAATAAATGCCCTTGCTTATTTTTAGCGATCCCAATACCTGTGTCTTTAACTTTAAAACGAACCAAGGCATTTGTCTCACTTTGACCGACACTGTCTATCAATAAAGCGACTTCACCTTGTTCAGTGAATTTAATCGCATTATTCAGTAAATTAGAAATCACTTGTATTAAGCGCATTTCATCCGTTTTGATAACATTAGGCACATTGGCAGCTAACGCGATTTTCATCTGCAGTTTTTTATCATGAATACTAGCAATATTAAGTTTTAACGCTTTATCTAACGCTGCTGGTAAATTAACCTCGCTTTCAATGATAAGCATTTTTCCCGCTTCAATTTTTGATAAATCCAGTAACTCGTCAATTAAATGTAATAAGGTTAAAGAGGCCGTTTGAGCATTTGACAAATAGTGTTGTTGGTTTGAATTTAACAAGGTGCGATTAAGCAAATCCATCATACCCTGCATTGCATTGATCGGGGTTCTGATCTCATGACTCATATTGGCCAAAAATTGAATTTTAACTTGGTTAGCGTATTCGGCTTGGTTTTTAGCTCGCTCTAAAGCTGTTTGCGTCGCTTGCTGCTCAGTGACATCTTGCAAAATAGTTATCGTTCCCAGTACCTCACCTGAGTCATTAGTAAACTGGTTACAAAACCCCTGATAAGTGTACTCACCTGCTTCAATCAATGCTTGTTGTGGGTAAACGTCATCAAAGTTGTCATTTAAATCATTAATCTCTTGCGCTAAAGCTTTCGGCATGAAAGTGGTCGCTTGATAACCTAGCATGTTAGATTCTAGTTGTTGAGAGACCTTCTCAAAAGACTGATTACACCCCATAAGTTTACCTTGAGGATCATTAAAGATGATCAACTCAGGAATGGCATTCATCACTGAGCGCAATAAAACATAATCACGTTGATGCTTGGTACTTGTTTCTTGTAAGGCTTGCGTTTTTTCTAACACTCGACTATCAAGTACTTCATTTTGCTCTTTTAATTGTAATAATAAACTACGGTTTTGAGTGAAAATATCTTCAACAAGCACAAACCAGTGCAACCAATCAGCATTGGCTTTTATTTTCCCCGGATCTCCTTGAGCACAATACTCAATGTGACGAATAAATTGATGTGTAGGTTTAATAAAGCTTCTGCGAGTCATCGCATTTACCAGCATTAGAAATGCCAGCAAACCTACCAATAAAATAGCAAACATGAAGATGAAATGGCTACGCAGCGGTAGTATAAAGTCTGCATAAGGTTGATATTTTAGTAATGTCCAACCATTCACATTTAAGGTTTGCTTTTCAACCAACCAGTCACCAATTTGCGTTGAATCATTCAAATCAGCGAGTTTTTGACTCGTTAATTGAGCGAGCCCTTGAGGCAGTAGTTTTTGCCATGAAGCGCGGTAGCTTAAAGGTTGTTTACCTTTTTGTTTAAAAAAAAGTATCTCATTGTTTTGATTAAAAAGTACTAGGCCTTGGGCGCTAGTAGTTAGCTCAGGTAGACTTTGCTGCAACCGAGCCAAATTCACATCGATAACAACAGACCCTAATAACTGTTTAGCTCGATAAACGCCAATTCCCAAGGATGCATTCATCCCCTTACCAGCAGCATCTATATAAGGTGATGACCAAACAATTTTATTACTATTAACATCTAAACTATGTATTTTTTGGGAATGAGCATTAGTGAGCATACGGTTGCTAAAGTGCCAGCTATCTCGGTCGATCCAAGGAAAAATATTTACAAACTGCTCAAGTGAAACATAATAAAACCATGTTGCTTCTTCAAGGACTTTTTGAGCGGCAACAAAAGCGGGAGTTAATGCATTTGCCATAGCAACTTCTTGACGTTTTAGCGCAGTAAACTCATTGATTTGGCCAAAACCGGTAATATTCCCGCTAAGTATTTTATCTTGTTCAAGAATATCAACACGCGGTTTATCTAAATAATAACGGCCACCATTTTGTTTTAATCGGGGTAGATCTGCATTTAATTCATTAGGGTGTTTTAATACATATTGCGCAAACTCTTGAATGCCAGAAATCGCTTGTTCACTTTGAAGCAACATTGCATTAAGTTGCTGTGCTTGGGCGCGTAACTGACTCAAACCCTGCTGCTTGTGAGTTGCTAGCTCGCTATAGTAACGCAATGATGCGGCTGTCAGCGCAATAAAAACAATAATAACAAAGACAACAACAACCGCGGTGTTATAACGCCTAAATACAGTATTTTCAGCAGTTAAATCTAACAATGCCTAGCCCTAGCAAAAAAATGTAGTTAACAATATCATAACTAATACAAATCCGTATAAGAAAGTGATCGCTTAGCGGCAAGGCATTGATTACAGGTACCGTCTTAATAACAAAGCAAATTCCTCTTTAACACTCAACCATGCCGCTCTAAGTACTCACGTCTTTATATGAAGACAGGCAAAGTCTTTACAAATTTTCTTCTGCAAAAGATGCTAAACGGCTACGGACAACACCGTTAAGATTAATGGTGGCAGAGCCAGAAAAATCTTTGAATCGTTCGACGATATACGTTAAACCTGACGTGACTGCAGTTAAATAATTACTGTCTATTTGAGCTAGATTGCCACTGCAAACAAGTTTAGTTCCTTCGCCACAACGAGTTATGATAGTTTTCAATTGCGCCGCCGTTAAGTTTTGACACTCATCGAGCAGCACCAATGAATTTTGAATGCTACGACCGCGCATAAAATTAACAGATTTAAATTGAATATTCGCTTTATCCATAATGTAGTCTAAACTGCCTGACATACTTTCATCTTGCTTATGTAGCACTTCTAACGAGTCAGTAATCGCGGCAAGCCATGGTGCCATTTTTTCTTCTTCGGTTCCTGGTAAAAAGCCTATTGATTCAGCTATTTCAGGGGTACTGCGAGTCACAATAATTTTGTCATATAAATTGCGTTCAATAACTTGCTCTAAAGCGGTAGCTAAGGCTAACAAGGTTTTACCGCAACCTGCAGGGCCTGTGAGGATCACCAAATCAATATTTGGATCAAGTAAGGCATCCATTGCCATCCCTTGATATATATTTTTCGGGTGAATGCCCCAAGCATTTCTGCCCATCAAACGCTCACGACCTAAGTCTTGTATTGAGACTCTGTTATCATCCCAACCAGTAATTTTGCCGGCAAAGCTTTCTTCTTCATCTATCAAGTACTCATTCATATAACTTAAAGGCACAACATCTCGATCGATAAAGTGTGTAGTGAAACGCCCTTCGGTTTCACTATCACACGTTTTAATCAGTTGCCAAAAGTCTCCTTCAAACTGATGATAGCCTTTGGTTAAAAATTGAATATCATCAATCAGTTGATCAGTGCGATAATCTTCAACATGTGCAAGCCCTGCTCCTTTAGCTTTTAGGCGCATGTTAATATCTTTTGTCACTAGCACAACTTTACAGCTAGGTTTTTGCTCTTGAATATGCAAAGCGGCATTAATAATGCGATTATCGTTCTCATTAAAAGACAGCGTTCTAGCCGTTTGCGCTAAAGCATAGTCATTAATAATTGACAGACAACCACTTGGATGTTGTTCGTCATTTTCAGGCAATTTAACACCCGCTAGTACTTGCTCTGGTGATGCTTCAGATAATGTATCTTCAAGTGCGCGAATCGCAACTCGGGCATCTCGACTGACATCTTTACGCCTATCTTTTATCGAGTCTAATTCTTCCAAAACTGTCATTGGGACAACAACATCATGCTCTTGAAAGGATAAAAAAGCGAAAGGTTCGTGTAGTAGGATATTGGTATCTAGAATGTAGATTATTTTTTCTGTAGAGGGAGAGGTTTCAATGTTTTTTCCAGTATTCATATTTTCTTCAGTCATAAGCAATCTCCGTGATTTCCTGACAAAACAAACACAAAAGAACGAAACAGTTATTACTAAATATACCTCTTAACATTGACACCTAAATAAAGACTTAGCAAGGCACTTTTGCAACTTTAGTCAATCTTTTTTTATTTACTAGCTATACTAATTAACAGCGAAAGATATAGGGGGATTAAATGAGTCTAAAAGTTATTCCATTTTTATGCTTATTCCTTTTAGCTCCCGCACACTCTTTAGAGTGTAACGAGGAGCAAGCAAAAGAAATACTAACCAATTATCAATGGTATACTGAAGATTACCCGCCCTATAATTACCTAAACAAAGCAGGGCAATTAGTAGGGATATACCCTGACATTCTCAAGTTAATTTATAAAGAGCTCAAGCTTGAAAAGAATCTTAATGAGGTAATGATAGTCCCGTGGGCGCGGCTATTCCGTACCCTAGAAACCACCCCAACTTATGCCGCATTCACCATGATTAAAACCCCAGAGCGAGATAAAAAATTTCAGCTTGTCGATTTACCCATACTGACAAAAATCTCTATTATGGTGCTAGCAAAAAACAAAGATATTTTATCGCACAAAAACATAAAAGAGTTAACTTATGCTGTTGTGCGTCAAGACATAGGCGAGCACTTACTGAACAATCAACTTAATATTCAAAATAAAATATCAACGACATCAGCAAGTAGTATGCTCAACATGCTGCTTTACAATAGAGTTGAAGCAATAGCGTACGCTGAATTAGTCGCTAATTTTCAACTCAGTAACTTTGATTTAGAAAATGAAAAGCTTGTGTCAATTTATACTTTGAGTGATAAGTTTAAAACCGCTTTTGTTTTCCATAAAGATACGCCTATTTGTGTCTCGACATTGTTTTCAAAAATAATCGCATTGCTTAATGAGCAAGGTGAAATTAATAGGATTGTGCAAAAATATCACCGCGAATAGCACTTAAATTCATGAGGTAATTAATCTATTGAAATATCTAAAAATAATCACCAAAAAAAACCTTATTAAACTGAACTCACGTCAACTACTAAGCCGCTTCATTTCTTTTCCTGAATTATTTAATGATCCTAACTATGATTAAGAGTAACATAGCGCCGCTTTTTCTCTTGTTCAAATGCATAACAAGAGTAAATTACTATTATTTTTAGTTCTCGGAGAGTTTAGTTTATGCCATTTCAGGTAGGCCAGCGTTGGATCAGTGACAGTGAATCAGATCAAGGATTAGGAACTGTTACGGGTATAGAACATCGATTTGTTAATATCGTTTTCACTGCAACTGGCGAGTCTCGTCAATATGCAAAAGCCAATGCACCACTAACACGTGTAGTTTTCAATATTGGCGATATTATTCCAAGTCACGAAGGCTGGTTATTAAAGGTGACTTCAACCACCGAAGAACATGGCATCATCACCTACCATGGCATAAAACAAGGTACTGACCAGAGTTCAGAAAGCGAAGAAACATCATTGAAAGAGGTGATGATAGATCACTTTATCAAATTCAATAAACCCCACGATCGCTTGTTAAACAGCCAAGTTGATCGTTTAGACTGGTTTCGCTTGCGCAAAGATTGTTTACAACACCAATACCAACAACAACAATCTGAATTAATGGGATTAACAGGTGGCCGAGTAAGCCTTATTCCCCATCAATTATACATAGCTGATGAGGTGGGTAACCGTTTTGCACCACGGGTATTATTAGCTGATGAAGTGGGGTTAGGTAAAACAATCGAAGCGGGGTTAATTATTCATCAACAGCTAGTCAGTGGCCGTGCTCAACGTATCTTGATCATAGTACCTGAGTCACTTATGCACCAATGGCTAGTAGAAATGCTACGTCGTTTTAACCTTAAATTTAGCATTTTTGATGAAGACCGTTGTGCGGAAAGTACCAATGACGATACCACCAACCCCTTCAGTACTGAGCAGTTAGTCCTAGTTAATTTGGGCTTTATCACTAAAAATCCACAATGGTATGACGCCCTAATAGAAGAAGAATGGGACTTAATGGTTGTTGATGAAGCACACCATTTAAATTGGCAACAAAACAACGCTAGCCTTGAATACCAGTGTATTGAGCAATTAGCACAAGTTATTCCAGGGGTCTTATTATTAACAGCGACCCCTGATCAACTCGGTCATGAAAGTCATTTTGCTCGCTTACGCCTTCTCGATCCTGACCGATTCTTTGATTATGATAAATTCACCGAAGAAGAGTCACATTACAGTGAAGTTGCCGATGCCGCTAATGCCTTAGTTGAAGGGGAAAAGCTTTCTAATGAGCAAGAAAAGACCCTCGCTGTATTGTTAAAAGAATCAGACATAAGCGAGCAATTAATAGCGCTAAACAGTGAAAACAGTGATGAGCAAAAAAGTGTTCGCCAACAACTATTAGCACAGCTTCTTGATAGGCATGGCACTGGCCGTATTTTATTTAGAAACTCACGTAATACCATTAAAGGCTTTCCAGCGCGCGAAATTCACCCTGCGCCATTAGCCTTGCCGGAGCAATATCAAGTCTGTATTAATGAATTTATGCTCAGTGATTGCCCAGAAGCACTGATTAAATCAAAGCAAGCAAAAACTATTTTTACCCCTGAAATTCTTTATGCTCTTGATGCACAAACGCAAATTTGGACTGATTTTGACCCACGCGTTGACTACTTAATTGAATTACTGAAAACCTTGAAGAAAGAAAAAGTGTTAGTGATTTGTGCGCATGCTCAAACAGCTATCGATTTAGAAGCGGCATTACGTGTCAAAGAAGGCATACGTTCAGCGGTATTCCATGAAGGTTTATCCATTTTTGAACGAGACAGAGCTGCTGCTTATTTTGCTCAAGATGAAGACAGTGCTCAATTATTATTATGCTCTGAAATAGGTAGTGAAGGCCGTAATTTTCAATTTGCCCATCATCTAGTGTTATTTGATTTACCTAGAAACCCTGACTTACTTGAGCAACGCATTGGCCGCCTTGATAGAATTGGCCAAACACAAGTGATCCGTTTACATGTTCCTTACTTTGAACATTCAGCACAGCACTTACTGTTTGATTGGTACCAACAAGGCATGCAAGCATTTGAACATACCTGCATTACTGGCCGCGTAGTGTATGAAGCGTTCGGAGAACAACTACTGTCACTGGCATTAAGTGATGAATTACAATCAACCAACGCAGAGCTGCTCATATCACAGAGCTGGCAGAAGCATTTAGCCATTAAGGCTGAGCTTGAGTCTGGCCGTGATAAATTACTGGAATTGAATTCATCAGGTCAAGGTAGAGCCCATGAGTTGGTAGAAAAAATAGCACAAAGTGATCAAGATATTGTGCTGCCACAATTTATGTTTCAAGCCTTAGATGTTTTTGGTGTTCAACAAGATGATAAAGCCGATAATGCCATTGCTTTAAACCAAAGCGAGCATATGTTAAATAGTAACTTCCCTTGTTTACCTGAAGACGGTACAACCATTACCTTTGATCGTAATACGGCTTTAATCAATGAAAATTACCAGCTACTGACTTGGGATCATCCGATGGTACGCGGCGTTATGGATTTGGTGCTCAGCGATGAAATCGGCAATGCCAGCATTGGGTTATTAAAAAATGAAGCGCTACCCGTTGGTACTTTTTTCCTTGAGTGTCTATTTACTGTCGAAGCAACAGCCCCTGCTCATTTACAACTAGGTCGCTATTTACCAACAACACCTATTCGGATATTAGTCGATAAAAACGGTAATAACTTAGCAAGTAAAGTGAGTGAAGCTGTACTGGACAAACAATTAAAACCGGTGAAAAAACAAATGGCTTTACAATTAACTAAAGCCTTAAAAAACCAAATTGGTCCGTTAGTAATTAAAGCAGAGCATCATGGTGAGCAAGAAATTTCTGCGATACAAGCTAAAGCACTACAACATATGCAAGATAAGCTTGCACAAGAGCAACAGCGTTTAACGGCATTAAAAGCAATTAACCCGAGTGTGCGCCAAGCAGAAATTGACTTTATTAGTCATCAACAAACAGAGTTGAGCCACTACATTGATAAGGCACAACTCACTTTTGAAGCGATCCGTATGATAGTCGTGACACATTAAGAAACGCTCTGTTATACAGACAAAAATAACAAGTGGCGCGTGCTCTTTAAAGCAAGTTAAATGAGAATAATATGACAGCAAACCCTGATTTTATCTATCAACCACCAATGTATCCTTACCTTGATATTATTTATCAAGATCAGGATTTGGTTGTACTTAATAAAGCCAGCGGTTTGCTTAGTGTGCCGGGACGTTTACCAGAGCATCAAGACTGTTTGCAAAACAGAGTACAGCGGGTTTTGCCTAGTGCTACCATTGTGCATCGTTTAGATATGGCTACATCAGGCATCATGATTATGGCGCTTAATAAAGCCGCTCATGTCAATATTAGTCGTCAATTTGAACAAAGAAAAACTAAGAAAAGTTACATCGCGCGTGTTTTTGGCAGGGTTAAAGCATGTGAGGGAAGTATCGATTTACCCTTAATTTGTGACTGGCCAAATAGGCCAAAACAAAAAGTTGATCATGAAAACGGCAAACAATCATTAACGCATTACAGCGTGTTAAGTTATTCACAGCTTAACTCAGACGATGAAAGTACCTTAATCGAATTAAGGCCTGTTACCGGTCGCTCTCATCAATTACGGGTACATATGCTAGCCTTAGGACACCCCATTTTAGGTGATAGGTTATATGCCCACGAGCAAGCACTAACCGTTAGCCCTAGATTGCAACTACACGCAAGAAACTTAAGCCTATCGCACCCAGTAACGGGTGAGTTGTTATGCTTTATCGCGCCATGTCCGTTCGATTAACACTTTTCATGTAGCGGCCGATATAAGGCTTAACAATCACCAAAGGGAGTCGCAGTGCAAACATCATTCAAATTAAGCATCACTTTGTTGATGGTTATTTTTTCAAGTTTTTTTGCTTTTGCTGCGCAAAATGATAATAACGACAAAACACCAGCAGCAAATAGCAAAACTGAAGCGGTTCCCCTGCCCGTTTCTCGCACTCAACAATACAAAGAAGATTTAAAACATTATTTACCATCTTCCAAGGTAAAACCCATATTAGTTGGTACACAAGAGTACATCACCCTAGTTAATGAAAATACCAGCCCAAATAATCGCGGGGTGGCTATATTAATTCCTGACTGGCAACAAGGGGCCGTTAACCCGAAAGCAGTAAATTTCCTCCGCCAATCTTTGCCTGAGCAAGGCTGGACAACAATTAGTATTCAGCCCAATAAAAAACCTGATGACTTTCCCTCTACTGCCCTTAAATTAGCAACTCAAATTGAAGAGAACAAAACGCGTAAAGCAAACTACAAACGCGATTTTTCCGCTCTGATCAATGCCGTGAGTGATAAAGCAAAAACCTACCCTGGAATAGTCATTATGATTGTTCAGGGTAATCATGGTTCAATATTGATAGAGTTATTAAACTCAAACGAAATACTGCATACACCCAATGCGATAGTTTTACTAAGCAGCTATGTATTTACAGGCGAAAAACTGCTCGATGAGGACAACAACAATTTTGCCAAAGCTTTAGCGAACAGCGAGCCGCCAGTGTTAGATTTATTCTTAAAGCATGATAACGCCATCGTCATTGATAAAGCCCCACAACGCTTAGCTTTGGCAAAACAAGAAATGAAAGTTTATTATCGTCAGCGGCAGCTCAATAATACCAGAATGGGCTTCTACCCAGAGCAAGCACTACTTACTCAAATTAACAGCTGGCTAAAATCAATAGGTTGGTAAACTATTAACGAGAAAAAAATTACTTGTCGTATTTCGAAATCAAATCATACGCCGCTTGAATATCTTGAGTTTTCTCTTTGGCAGCTTCCATCATTGCAGGGGGCAAGCCTTTAGCAATAAGCTTATCGGGATGATGTTGCGACATCAGCTTACGATACGCTTTCTTGATGTCAGCTTTCGAGCTAGTTTTCGTGACTCCCAATATTTTATAAGCATTATCAAGTTGATTGACGCTATTCATGCCTGCGCCACCCTGTTGATGAGCGCCTTGTCCTGCTTGTTGCTGGTGAAAAGCAGCACCCGCAATGATCATTTCTAATAAATTATCTAGCTGTCTCGCGGAATAACCTAAAAATTTAGCAATGGTATGTAATACTTCACGCTCTTGATTGTCTAGCTCACCATCAGAGAAAGCTACCTGGATTTGAATTTCCAAAAACATCAATAACAAATCATGGCGATTTCCACAAATTTGCTTAAATTTTCGCAACCGCTCTTTGAGTGGAAATCCGGCCATTTTACCTTCACGAAAAGCATCTTGAGCTTGTTGGCGCAACTCGTTATTCAACCCAAGTTTATCCATGTAAGCACTAGCAAAGGCTATTTCATGATTCGTTACTTGTCCTTTTGCTTTTGCTACATGCCCCATCACCGAAAAGGCAGTATAGAAAAATACCGCTTGGCGAGAAACATCATCTTCTTCACCCTTGGTTAAGCCATCAAAATCAAAGCCTCGGCCACGATCAAACATATGCCCTAACCAGAGGCCTAATAAAGCCCCAAACAAGTTTTTACTCAGCATAAAGCCAAATAAAAAACCTAAAACCTTTCCCCAAATACGCATACTTATGTTTTTACCTTACAATTTATAGCGAGTGTGTCATATTTGCTATATCATATACGCTTCATCGTGCATATTTAAGATAACATTTAAAAAATTAATGCTTTTTTCCCGACAACTTTTTTCTTTTGCTAGTATTTTAGCTTACTTTGGTAGTGCATATTGTCATTCTGTTTTTGCCGAGCAAATTCAGCAAGAGCCTGCCTCTTCTCAATTTCAGTGTTTTCTACCAACCTATGAACCTATAGCGGATGAAGCGTTAAAGGTGACGGATGACAGTATTCGTATAACCTCTCAATATGCGAGTATCGAAAAAGATCAAATCGCTAATTTTAGCGGTGACGTCATGCTTATTGATAAAAGCCAAACGATTACCGCTGATAACTTATCATTTGATCGGTTATTAATGCGTTTTAATGCTCAAGGAAATATTCAGTACCAAAGTCAAACCATCGATATTTTTGCCAGTGAACTCAGCGCAAATAAACAAGATCAAAACAGCACTATGCTAGATGCATCTTACCAGCTTCATGGTAACCCCGGTCATGGTAGTGCCGGTAAGCTTAAATTAGATTCAAGTGAAGGGTTGAGCTTAATGTCTTCCACTTTCACTACTTGTCCTGGAGAAGACCCCGATTGGCAGATAAAAGCCTCTGAAATAACCATATCAGCTGATGGTAGTGAAGGCAGAGCGTATCATGCACAAGTGAGGCTGTTTGATGTACCTGTTCTCTATTTACCCTACTTTTCTTTTCCTGTTTCAAAGCAACGAAAAACAGGTTTTTTATACCCTAAAATAGGCAGTTCAAGTAATTCAGGATTAGAAATTGAAGTGCCATTTTATTGGAATATTGCTCCTGAATTGGATGCGACTATTACTCCACACTATATGTCTAAGCGTGGCACGCAGTTAAAAACTGAATTTAGGTATTTAGCAGGACAACAAAATGGCAATATTGATATAGAGTATTTACATAAAGATAATGAAATAACCTCAAACAATGATGCTCGCTATCTTGCTAGACTTCAACATGTAGGTACTTTTTCTGAAAACTTTAGGGCTTATGTTGACTACACCACTATTAGTGATGACAACTATCTCGTTGATATAGGATCAAGGCAGTACAATTCAAATGACGCCTATTTATACCAAATAGCGGAATTAGCCTACTTCGGTGAGCAATGGCAAACCACAATGAAATTACAAGATTTTGAAGTATTAGGGGATCATCAAGCTAGCTATAGAACCTTGCCCCATATCGAGATTTCAACTCAGCAACCGCTAGGTTTATTAGTGCATCAAGACTTACCAGGGCAATTTGAACTATATTCTGAGCTTTCCAGTTTCCAACCAGATACTAACACGCAAGTGAGTGCAAATCGCTACCATGTTGAGGCTGGACTTTCTTTTCCGGTATCAACACCTGCTTGGTTTTTCAATTCTGAATTTAAATTGATGCACACCTATTATCAGCAAGATGATATTCAAGAAGGAAGTGAGTTAACCAAAACCGTTAATCGTACCTTGCCAAAAGTACGCTTTCACGGTGGCATCAACTTTGACCGTAACATGGCTTTGTTCGGCAACCAATACCGACACACGCTAGAGCCACAATTGCAATACTTGTACATACCGGAGAAAGACCAAACCAACATTGGCTTATATGACACCACTGGCTTACAAGATGATTATAATGGTTTATTTAGAGATAGAAATTATAGTGGTTTAGATAGAGTTGCTGGGGCTAACCAGTATACTTGGGGTGTGACCAGTCGAATTTTAGATCAATCAAATCTAGAGTTATTTCGCGTAAGCCTTGGTCGTATTCAATATATAGACGATAACAAGACTTTTGATGAATTCATTGATCCACAGGCCCTAAATGATGCAACGGAGCAAAAGTCTTCTGTGGCTGCTGACTTATTTTATCGATTAAATCACCAGTGGCAAATCAGCGCAGATATTCAATATAATACAATTGACGACTTTACTAACAAGGGCCAAATGGCCTTAAATTATCAAATTGATAAATATAATTCACTTCAATTGAACCATAGGTATACTCGTAATGTCTCAGGTAATAGCTTAGAACAAGCGTCTTTATTAGCTAACTTCGCTATTAATAAAAATTGGGCTTTTGTAGGCCGCTTTACAGAAGATATTAAAAATAATCGCAGCTTAGAAAGTTATGCGGGCTTTCAATATGAAAGTTGTTGTTGGGCGGTGCGCGTTGCCTATCATAGGCATATTAACTCAAATTTAAGCGATGATGGTATGTTCAACGAAAATCGCGATGAATTTAATAGCGGTTTCGTGCTAGAGTTCATGTTCAAAGGACTCAATGGCAAGCAAGACGCGATTGGCACACAAAAAATGTTTAACACAAGTATTTTTGGCTATAAGCGCCCCTATTACTTGCAAAATTAACGATTTACAGTATTAACATAAAAATTAGACTGAGAAGATAAGTATTACATGAAAAAATTAGTCCAAATAATTACCTTAGCTAGCATAATGCTATCCAGTTCATTGATGCAGGTGCAAGCAAAAGAAGAGCAATTAGATAAAGTTGCAGCTATTGTAAACAGCTCAGTAGTCCTTGAATCTGAAGTGCAAGATTTACTGAATAACATCAAGACACAAGCTAAAAAAAACAATCAATCTTTACCCTCGGATAAAGCTTTACGTACCCAAGTCATGGATAAGCTCATTAATGACAGCCTGATTTTACAGATTGGCGAGCGCATGGGGGTGCAAGTAAGTGATGCTCAGCTAGATCAAACTATCGGCAATATGGCTCAAGAAAATAAACTCACGCTATCACAGTTTCGTGAAGCAATAGTCAATGACGGCAATGATTATGAAAAGTACCGTGAGAATGTACGAACTGAGATAATTTCAGGTGAAGTGCGCCGTAACTCAGTAAGACGTCGCATTTTTGTTTCACCACAAGAAGTATCAAATTTACTCGATTTAATGAAGGCACAAACCAACAATGACGTTGAATATCACCTCGGCCATATACTAATTGAATTTCCAAGTGATGCTAACCAAGAAGAAATGACGGCGGCTAAAGAGCGTGCTGATAAGGTCATAGAGCTACTCAATAACGGCTCTGATTTTACCAAAATAGCTATTGCCTCATCAGGTGGAGCAAATGCATTAGAAGGCGGTGACTTAGGTTGGAAAAATATTAATGAAATGCCAACATTATTCTCAGAGTTAATTGATGGCAAAGATAAAGGCACAGTCGTCGGCCCAATCCGTACAGGCTTAGGTTTTAGTATTGTAAAAGTGCATGACATTCGTGGCCGTCAAATTGTTGAAGTTGAAGAAGTTAACGCAAGCCATATACTTATTGAACCCTCAATCATTTTAAGCGAAGAAAAGGCAGAAGAGCTATTACAGGGCTTTTTAGATAAAATTAACGCTGGCGAAGCAACATTTGAAGAATTAGCGAAAGAGTTTTCCGAAGGCCCTACTGCAGTACGTGGCGGTAATTTAGGTTGGGCAGATCCAAAAAGTTATGATCCAGTCTTTAGAGATGCGTTAGCTAGCATGAAGCAAGGCGAATACCATAAACCATTTCGTTCATCATATGGTTGGCACATTATCCATTTTCATGACCGACGTATGGTAGATGCCACGTCACAAATGAACCAAAATCGTGCTTATCAAATCCTGTATAATCGAAAATTTGGTGTTGAAGGTGCTAGGTGGATAAAAGAGACTCGAGATGAAGCTTACATAGAAATTTTCGAACAGGACAAAAAGTAATGACGAAACGCATTGCCATCACCCCTGGAGAGCCCGCTGGTATAGGCCCTGATCTTGTTATAGCAATGGCTCAACAAGATTGGCCGGTACAAGTTGTTGTTGTTGCCTCAAAAGCGCTCATTGCACAACGAGCAAAGCAGCTGAACTTACCAGTGGTTTTAATTGATTACGATGTTAGTGTTGATGCTACACCTCAACAGGCTGGCAGTTTAACTATTTTAGACATTGAACTAGCCCAACCCTGCGTAGCTGGCACACTTGATGCAAATAATGGCGCCTATGTTGTTGACACACTTAAGGTTGCCAGTGATAAAAACATGTCTGGTGAATTTGATGCCATTGTAACGGGGCCGGTAAATAAAGGCTTAATCAATAAGGCCGGTGTTCCCTTTAGTGGCCATACTGAATACTTCGCTCATCAAGCAAATTGCTCCGATGTTGTGATGATGCTCGCCACTGAAGGTTTACGTGTCGCCTTAGTCACTACGCATATTCCACTTGCTTATGTATCAAAAGCTATCACCTATGAACGCTTACAAAAAGTGACTCGCATTTTGCATCAAGACTTAAAAACAAAGTTCGGCATTGCCTCACCTAAAATATACGCCTGTGGCATTAACCCACATGCCGGAGAAGATGGTCACCTAGGTCGAGAAGAGATTGAAATCATGAACCCTGCCTTTGATGAATTACGCGCCGAAGGCATGGAAATAATAGGCCCATTACCTGCTGATACTATTTTTCAAGAAAAATACCTAGCAGATGCCGATGCAATTTTAAGCATGTATCATGATCAAGGTTTACCTGTCTTAAAATATAAAGGTTTTGGCGCATCAGTAAATATCACCTTAGGCTTACCCTTTATACGGACTTCAGTCGATCATGGCACTGCATTAGAGCTAGCGGGCACAGGCCAAGCTGACTCAGGCAGCATGATGGAAGCCATGAAAAATGCTATTAATTTAGCTAATAGCAGCAAATAAAGTAGCGATTAACGTAACTTTAAACGAGAAATTATGAACAGTAAAACCCATTTAGGGCACCAAGCTAAAAAGCGTTTTGGCCAAAATTTTTTACATAACGACGCCATCATCAGCGATATTGTCGATGCTATTAACCCTGAGCCTGGTGAAAACTTAGTAGAAATAGGCCCGGGACTTGGAGCGCTAACAGAGCCAGTGGTTGAGCGTGCTGAAAAACTTTCTGTAGTTGAGTTAGACAGAGATTTAGCGCACAGATTGCGTCATCACCCCTTTTTAGCACCACATCTAACGATTTACGAAATAGATGCCCTAAACTTTGATTTTGCACAGCTAGCCGTTGAAATGCCACTTCGCATCTTTGGCAACTTGCCTTATAACATTTCCACGCCACTCATTTTTCATTTGCTCACCTTTAAAGATAAAGTGAAAGATATGCACTTTATGCTGCAAAAAGAAGTTGTTGAGCGTATGGCTGCTGGGCCTAATTGTAAGGCTTACGGACGCCTTTCAATCATGACTCAATACCAGTGCCAAGTTATTCCCGTCATGGAAATTGGTCCAGAAGCTTTTAAGCCTGCGCCCAAGGTAGACTCTGCGATTGTGCGTTTAGTACCACATAAAACAATCTCCAACCCAGTAAAAGATCTTAATGCCTTAAATACTGTGTGTTTAGCAGCATTTAATCAACGAAGAAAAACGATAAGAAATAGTTTTAAAAAATTAATAACTATTGAACAACTTGAGTCACTTGATATTGACGCCTCCCTGCGCCCTGAAAACTTATCTCTAGATGACTATATAAAACTCGCAAATTTTATTGCTGATAATCCGCCTCAAATGATTGAAGTCAACGAGAGTAAATCGTCGAGACGAGCAACCAAAGCAGAGCAACGAAAAACAAAAGCTAAGGAATAGCTAACTTTTGAGGGAGTAAGAAGTTATATGGCCACTTATTTAGTCGGTGATATCCAAGGCTGTTACCAAGAGCTGAAAGCCCTGCTTGCTCAAGTCGCTTTTAACGAAATAAAGGATCAATTGTATGTTGCTGGCGATTTAGTAGCACGAGGCCCCGACTCTCTTGCAACCTTACGTTTTATCAAATCACTGAATCATTGTGCTAAAGTCGTGCTAGGTAATCATGATCTGCATTTACTTGCCGTTTATGCGGGCATTAAAAAGGTTAAAAAGCAAGATAAGTTAACCGAACTACTTGCTGCTGATGACATAGATGAGCTTATGCCATGGTTAGCAAAGCAGCCTTTATTACAGCAGATAGGCAATGATAATGCTTATATGAGTCATGCTGGTATTTCCCCACAATGGAGCCTTAACGAAGCAATTCAACAAGCAGATGATGCCCAGCAAAAACTTAGCTCAAGTGAAAGAGATTATTGGTTACTGTCTATGTACGGTGAACAGCCAAATGATTGGCAGCAAGCAAAAACCGCAGAAGAAAAATTTCGCTACACCATAAACGCCTTTACACGCATGCGTTACTGTTATCCAAATAAACACCTAGAGTTTGAGAACAAATTTTCTCCGTGGGCATTATCGGCAGAAAGCCCACAATTAAAAACTGAGCTGCTGCCTTGGTATGAGTTATCAAGCGTTATTAACACAACCACATGGGTGTTTGGCCACTGGGCAGCCCTTATGGGTCAGTGCTCACGCCCTAATATCTATGCCCTTGACACAGGATGTGTTTGGGGTAACCACTTAACTTTGCTGCGTTGGCATGATAAAAAAACATTTATTGAGCCAGCACACAAAATTGCGCTTTAGTACATATTTAAGGATGAAAAACCTGTTCAGCTTGATATACTCATCAACACTCTGAAACATTATTAAACATATTCAGCATTGAGCCGATATAAGAGTATGATTACGAGGGCTTTAAATGGATAAAAAGCTTACGCAAAATAAAAAATATAAACTAACATAATAGAATAACAACCTAATGACGATGGACGTTATTTAATAACTAATGCATTTGCTTATAACTAACCGGTGGTATTTATGAATTTAACTGTAGCGATGAGAATTATTGGTGGCTTTACCATTATCTTAATTCTACTTGTTCTAACTAGTGTGTTTTCTTGGGTAAACCTTAATACGATTAGTGACTCCACAGAGCAACAAAATCAATTAGCTATTCCGACATTAAAAGGGAGTAACCAGTTAACTCTTGAGTTGAATCAGATGGCTAATGCCACCTTAAAAGGCTTTTACGAAGCTGAGCTATCAACACTAGATAAAGACCTACAAGATTTTAATGCTGTAAATGCCAAGTTCGCTCCTGCATTTAAACAATTAAAAACGTTAGTAAAAAATGAAAATAACCTGATAACTAATCTCAATAAGATCACTAAAGTTTATACCAGTTTTGAGCAAGATGCTTTATCAGTGTTTGAAAACAGAAAAATATCAATTGAGCAACAAAATGCATTAGCGGAAAAAATTAGCAATCTTGAAGAAAAAGCAGATGATGCCGTGACCTTGTTACTAGATTTAGCAGATCATGATTTAGCTGACAGCAAGTTACAACGAGCCATTAGTTTAAGTGAACAACTAGAAAATCAATTTAACAGTATTGTGTCATCTTCTTTTGAATACCGAGATACCTTAGCCAATAGCACCGCAGAGTTAATCGAAAGCGAAATATCATTTAGCCTAGAGGGTGCCCAAAGCTCAGTTAATGAGATTATTGCTGAGCTTACCATGAATGAAATTGAAGACGTAGCTCAAGATTTATCTGCTGCTTTTACTGATATTGAAAATTTATTATCATCGACTACAGGCATACTTTTTCATAAGCGTTCACAATTAACTGCCAATCAAGAAGCAATAAGCATGCTAAAAGCAGTAGAAGAGCACACTGAAAATGTGAACAAAATATTAGATAAACAAGTCGATTTAGCCAATCAAACAACGATGGAAGCGAGTGAACTGGTAAAAAGCTCGGTATCAAACGGCAATACTCAAACAGCAATCATCATGGCTATTTCTATTCTAATCGCTATTGTTATCGCTCGCTTTACGCTTATCAGTATTACTCGCCCATTAGCACGTGTTAATGACATGCTCAATATTGTAGCTTCTGGCGATCTTTCTCGTAAGTTAGACGAAAGTGGTCAAGATGAATTTGCCTTATTGGCTAAAAATTGCAATTTACTTATTGATAGCTTACGTAACTTAATCGAAGGGATTGTCAACCGCTCAGCACAACTTGCCTCAGCAGCAGAGCAAACCTCAGCGGTTACAGCAGAAAGTACCAAAGCTATTGAAGAGCAACGTAATCAAGTAGAGCAAGCAGCTTCAGCCACAACGGAAATGAGCAGCACTTCACAAAGTGTGCTATCTAGTGCTAATGATGCATTGGGTGAAATTAAACATGCTGATGATGAAGCTGAGCGTGTGAAAATAATTTCAGGTCGCAATAGAAAAACCATTGAACAACTTGCTGGTGAAGTTGAGTCAGCTGCACAGGTTATTAATCAACTACAACAAGATAGCGCCTCAATAGGTGGAATACTTGACGTTATTCGCGGCATTGCAGAGCAAACGAACCTGCTTGCATTAAACGCAGCGATTGAAGCAGCTCGTGCGGGTGAACAAGGTCGAGGATTTGCCGTGGTTGCTGATGAAGTGAGAACCTTAGCTAGCAGAACACAAGAATCGACCTCTGAAATTCAAACCATGATTGAAGCCTTGCAGTTAGGTGCTGGCAAAGCAGTAACTGTGATGGATGCCGGTCAATCAAAAGCCGCTGACTGTGTAAATCAATCAGAAGAAGCTGATAAAGCACTAGAAACAATCACTCATGCTGTTCATGAAGCCTTTGATCGTAGTTCACAAATTGCTACCGCAGCAGAAGAGCAAAGTGTCGTTGCTCATGAAATCAGTGAGAATTTAGAGTCTATTGTTGCCATTGCCGAGCAAACAACCGCTGGCTCACAACAAACAGCTTCATCAAGTAGTGAAGTAGCTAAACTTTCTGAAGAGTTACAACAGTCAGTCAAAGAGTTTAAGTTGTAATTCAAGATGAAACAAATGCGGCTTTAACATAAGTCGTATTATCATTAGTTTAAGAAACCTGACATTGTTCAGGTTTTTTTTATGCCTGATAAATAACTAACAACTCAAATTCAAGTGAAGGTAATACCAAGTGTATTAATTTATTGACCACTTAGCGAGAATTAAAAGGCTTAAAGGCAAGGCATTGATTGCAGAGAATGGTTACTCAGGAGAATGTGCTCC
>JAPHTO010000154.1 GCA_026196955.1 Colwellia sp.
ATTTTTTTTGATGGAGGAAGACGGTACCATCATTGATTATTATGCAAGTGATAAAGCTAACCTTTATGCTTCGCCGCAAGAGTTTATTGGTAAAACCATGGTAGAGGTATTACCTGATGTTGTTGCACAACAATTTAAAGAAAGCATTGAAAAGGTTATTTTAGAAAAAGGGGTTACAAGTTTTGAATATGAACTGCCAATGGCACAAGGCTTAACCTTTTTTGAAGCCAGAGTTAGCCACTTACCCAAGCATAAGCAAGTTGTCACAATTGTAAGAGACATCACCGAACAGCATAAGTCGACCGAAGTGATAAAGCATCATGCCTATTATGACACTTTAACTCAATTACCTAACCGTTTTTTAGTGCTTGATCGCCTATCTCAATTGCTTAACGAAGCTCAGCGAAATAAAGAAAAGACGGCAGTATTATTTCTTGATCTAGATGATTTTAAAATGATCAACGACACCTTTGGTCATGAAATAGGTGATAACTTGCTAATTGAAGTAGCTAATAGATTAAACAAAATAGTGCGTAAAGAAGACACTGTGGGTCGTTTAGGGGGGGATGAGTTCATTATTTTATTGCGCGGTTTAAACGAAGATCATAATGCCTTAACTATAGCTGAACATTTACTTAAATCTTTTAAAGAATCTTTTAAAATAGATGGTCGAGAGTTAATGATAACGCTGAGTATTGGTATTGCCATATACCCAGATAATGGCAAGAGTGCTTGTGATTTACTGCGTAATGCCGATACTGCAATGTACAAAGCGAAAGGTTTAGGGCGAAATACCTACTCATTTTTTACCAAAGCGATGAACGTTTCTATGTTGAGGCGTTTAGACATTGAGGAACAGATGCATGGCGCACTAGAGCGTCAGGAATTTGAAGTGGTCTATCAAGCTCAATTTGATATTCAGAATAAGCAAATTATCGGCGCTGAAGCATTACTTCGTTGGCATAATTCAGTCCTTGGGAATATTTGCCCTAAGGAGTTTATACCTGTTGCAGAGCATACCGGATTAATTGTTTCTATAGGGCAGTTTGTTCTTAAACAAGCGCTTTGTTTTATTAAAGAGTGGCAAAAATCAGTTCATGGATATTGCAAGGTTTCAGTGAATCTCTCGCCAAGACAATTTAGGGATACAGAGTTAGTGACTTTTATAAAAAAATCTCTTGCTGATAGCCAGATACCTGCAAATAACCTTGAGTTAGAAATTACAGAAGAAGTTTTGATGGTTGGTCAGCCCGACACTGAAGATGCATTGAAAAGTTTCAATAAGTTTGGTATTAAACTTTCTATGGATGATTTTGGTACCGGTTATTCTTCTTTAAGCTATTTACGCCAATATGATTTTGATGTGCTGAAAATAGACAGTAGCTTTATCAAGGGTATAACACTTGTTCAAGATGATTATGATTTAGTTAAAGCAACGATTGCTATGGCGCACAGCCTAGGGATGAAAGTGATAGCAGAAGGCGTTGAAACTAAAGCACAAGTTGATTTGCTAGCTGATTTACACTGTGATTATTTTCAAGGGTATTATTTATCTGAACCAATATCGAGCGAGCAATTTTTTACCCTCTATCATAAAATTCAACATTAAATTGAAATATCGGCAAAAGTTGCCTGACATAATTTGCATAACTCTTTGGCAGATAATTGTATTTCTAAGCCTCGTTTGCCACCGCTAACATAAATATGCGACCACTTTTCTGCACTGGCATCAATAACGGTGAGTAGGCACTTTTTTTGACCTAAAGGACTGACGCCTCCTAAAACATAACCTGTGCTAGTTTCAACTCGTTTAGCATCTGCCATCTTAACCTTTTTAGCATGCAATACTTTGGCTAAGGCCTTGAGGTTTAATTTTAGCTTTACAGGCACAATAGCAACGGCTAAATGGTTAGTATCGGTGCAAACAACGAGAGTTTTAAATACTTGCTCAGCATTTAACGATAGCTTTTCCACCGCTTCATCACCAAATGAGCTAGCGTTGGCATCATGTTGATATTGATGTAATTCAAATGATATTTTTTGTCGTTCGAGCTGTTTGATTGCTGGAGTCATGCCAATTACTTATTATTCATAATCTTTAATGGTTTATTGTCACTAATCAGGTAGAATTATCAACTAATTATTTTATTTTTATAGCCTTTTTCCTTTATCTTTATGCGTATTATTCATACCTCAGATTGGCATCTTGGTCAGTATTTCTATGGCAAAAGTCGTGCAAACGAACACCAACAGTTTCTTGATTGGCTGTTAGTACAGGCTAAAGAACATCATGTTAATGCCATTATTGTTGCGGGTGATATTTTTGATACGGCTACGCCGCCAAGCTATGCACGACAAATGTATTTTAATTTTATCAGCGAATTGCAATCGCTTGATTGTCAATTAATTGTGCTTGCTGGCAACCATGACTCTGTCAGTATGCTAGCGGAATCTAAAGAGCTGCTTAGCGCTTTAAATACTCAAGTTGTCGCCAATGTTTCTGATATTAGTATTCCTGGCAATTTAACCGAGCAAGTCTTTGCAATAAAAGATAAACAAGAAAATATTCAAGCAGTTGTTTGTGCCGTACCTTTCATTCGCCCTCGTGATGTGATCAAAAGTCAAGCAGGGCAATCGGCTACCGAAAAATCTGAAAACTTGCAACAGGCCATTGTTAAGCATTACCAATCACTATTTGAACAAGCACAACAGATAGTAAAAGAAAAAGATCTTAAGGTTCCTATTATTGCTACAGGGCACTTAACTGCTCTAGGGGTTACAAGCTCTGATTCAGTACGCGATATTTATATTGGCACCTTAGAAGCCTTACCTAGTAACGCTTTTCCTGCAGCTGATTATATTGCCTTAGGTCACATTCATCGCGCGCAAAAAGTGGCTAAAACTGATCATATTCGCTACTGTGGCTCGCCTATCGCCTTAAGCTTTGATGAAGCAAAGCAAAATAAACGCGTACTAATGGTCGACTTTGAGCAAGGTAAACTCTCAACCGTAACAGATTTAAACGTTCCCTGTTTTCAGCCTATCGCTATGGTTAAAACTTCTTTAGCGGCACTGACTCAAGATATTGAAGTGCTAGTCTCTGAGCTTATTGAAGAGCAAAGTACGGCAAAAGTATGGCTTGATATAGAGCTATCTGATGCAAGTTTATTAACGGAGTTACAGCCAAAGATCACCGCATTAGTGAAAGATTTTCCCGTTGAAGTGCTATTGGTTAGGCGAGAAAAGCAGGTTAGAGAACGATTAATGCTACAAAATAAGCAAAATCAAAGCACGCTGAATGAGTTAACTTTAGAAGATGTTTTTGACTCAAGATTACAACAAGAGTCTTGGTTGTCAGATAATGATGAATATGCCGATGATAAGGACAAAGGCTGTGAAAATAAGCAAAATGTTGACCAGGCGCTAGCGCGAAAAACAAAGTTAAAAACTTTATTTAAGCAAACTGTTGAACAAGTGAAAGCAGCAGGTAAGTCATGAAAATATTGCGCTTACGGTTTGAAAATATTAATGCTTTAAAAAATGCTTGGCAGCTAGATTTTACCCAAGAGCCCTTTGATACTAATGGCTTGTTTGCTATTACTGGCGCAACAGGGGCGGGTAAAACCACAATATTAGACGCTATTTGCTTAGCTCTTTATCACCAAACACCACGTTTAACGATATCGAAAAAACAAAATCAGCTGATGACACGCTTCACTGCACATTGTATGGCAGAGGTTGAATTTGAAGTGAAAGGGCAAGCTTATCGGGCCTTTTGGCATCAAAAGCGCGCACGGAATAAAGTTGATGGTAATTTATTAGAGCCAACCGCAGAGCTTGCTCTGGTTGATGGTACTATTATTGCCGAAAAGCTTAAAACGGTACGCAGTAAAATTGCCGAGATCACTGGCCTTGATTTTTCTCGCTTTACAAAGTCTATGATGTTGTCACAAGGGGAGTTTGCCGCTTTTCTTAATGCACAAGCTAATGAAAGAGCGCAGCTACTTGAGCAATTAACGGGCACACAAATATACGGTGATATTTCAAAGCAAGTATTTGAAAATCATAAAGCCACTGAAAAATCATTACAGTTGATTCAAGCACAAGCTCAAGGCGTTAATTTATTAACAGAGCAGGCACTCGCTGAGTTACACGATGAAGAGACAGCCCTAACTAAGCAAAGTGAGCAAACTAGCTTGCAGCAAGCAAGTTATTTGGCACTGCAGAGCCAGCAGCTGCTTCAACAATCTCATCAAAAGCAAGTAGAGAAAATTACAGCACTTGCGATACAAACGAAGCAAGCACAAGAACAAGCTAGTGCGAGCCAATTAGCCCTTAATGACGGTTTAATTTTGCAGGAAAAGCAACAAGCTGAGCACAGTATCATTGAAACCAAGCTGATTAACGATATTCTGCCACTAGATAGCGATATTGAAAATCTTACCGCACAGTTAACGCAAGTCTCTGCAGATAAGAGTGAACAAGAAAAAGCGTTAAAGGAGTTAAACAACAAATATCAAAATATTCAAGTGGATAAGCAAAAAACTAACGAAGAAATTGCAATCCTATCCGCTTATATCACTGAGCATCAAGCACTTACTCGCGTCAAAGAAAAACTTCCTTTATGGCATAATCAAGTAAATCAGCTCAACCAAGGTAATGAGAATATTGCTGAAAAAGAGCAGCAGCTCGCTTTGAGCCAACAAAACAGTCAGCAACTTATTGTTGAGCAGAAAAATCAACAAGCTGTGGTCATAGAAAAACAACAGCAGCAACAAAACCTTCAAACACAATGCAATGCGTTAGTTACACAACAACAGCAGCTATTAGCGCAAAATGAACCTTTGTTAACCTCTGTAGGGCTTGGCGATTACCCTTTAATACCTGAAGCCCTTAGCGTAGAGGTCAATAATTGTCAGCAGCAGCAACACCATTTTGCACAAGCGCTACAATTGGCAAATCGCAATGATGTCTTAGTAAACGATCAAACCAAACTTGCTAACCAAAGGCATAATTTAGCACCATTGCTAACTAGTATTGAATTTCAATTAACAGAGTTACGTAAGCAATTTTCAGCCACAAAGCAGCAAAAGTTGGATGTGGAAACCTTAATTGCTCAACAGCAAACTATTATGTCACTCAGTGAACATAGGGCGAAATTACAACCCGAGCAACCTTGTCCTCTTTGTGGCGCTCTTGAACACCCAGCGATAACCGAATATCAAGCGATTAGTCTTGATGAACAGCATAATCGTTTATCTCATATCAACAGCGAGTTAGCAGGTTTAGAAGAGCAGGGGAAAAGGTTAGCGAAACAGCAAAGCCAGATTGAAGCCGATTTAAAGGTTAATGACGATCGGTTACAGGCTATTGCCGCAGAGCAAGCTGAATTGTCATTAAGTTTTGCCAATATTGTTTTACCTGAGCATAGCCATTTTGAGCTGACTGAAAGAGAGAAGATTGAGCAAGGCCACGCAAAAATACACATGCAAGTTGGGCAGCTTAGTCAGTTCCAAAATGAATTTACTCAGCTTAATCAACAATCAGTGAGTATTGAGCAGCAAGTCAACTCTGTACAGCAAACGCTGTCACAGGCTGTTCACCAAGGTGCATTGACACAAGAAAAGCTTAACCACGCCATTAACGATAATACTAGCCAAGCTAAAACAATAGAGCAGCTAAAAGCAGAGCAAGGTGTTATGCAAAACGACTTGCTTGCTGATATTAAGTCAATGCAACTTAGCCAACTTTTAACTCATCTTGATAATGACAATGTGTTAATTAGTTCAGATCAGTGGTTAGTGCAGCTGCAAGAGCAAGTCATGTTGTTTGAAGAAAAGTCAGCGCAGCAACAGGTGCTTGTTAGCCAATTATCTTCTATTGAACAAGCCGATGTTTTGGCTTCTGAGCAAGTGAAGCAAGCCACACAACAACTGACGGGCTTAACGCAGAGAATAACCGCACTAGATTATCAGCTAAGGAGTAAAAAAGAGTTACGTGTTACGGGTTTTTGTGAGTTGGGTTATCTAGAGCCTAAAGCGCAGTCTACTGATTATATTATGGATTTACTAAAAAGTCAGGCAAAGATAATGGACGATAAACTTAAGGGATTACAAAAAGAACAACAGGGTATTGAAGCGCAATTACAACAGCTTTTAGGGCAAGAACGAAGTGCTAAACAGCAGCTAGTTGAGTCAGAGCAAGCACAACTTGAGGCGGATAAAATACTTATGTTAGCAATTGAAAAAAGTCACGGTAATGTTGAAGAATTGAATGCACTGTCGTTAGAAGATATTGCTTTAGCGCTTGATAAATTAGCAGAGCAACTCAAGCAGCAACAGGTGAGTATTGGTCAAATTCAACAAGCCATAAAGCATGATCAAGCAAGTAAAGTTAAACAGCAAGGTTTACTAGAGCAGATAGACGTTGCTCAGGCGTGTTTAGATGAACTTGCTTACCTTAATGTCTTGATTGGCTCTGCTGATGG
>JAPHTO010000019.1 GCA_026196955.1 Colwellia sp.
GAATTCGCTTTATAAAGCGTGCTCAGCATCTTGGGTTTTCGTTAGAAGAAATCAGACAGTTACTAGTTTTGGGTGATCAACATTGTGGTGATGTACAAACATTAGCGAAAGAGAAAAGAGATAAGATCAAACAACAAATCGCTGGTTTACTCACCATTCAAACTGCATTAGATGAGCTAATATCAAGCTGCCATAGTAATAGCAATACACCTCACTGTGGTTTTATCGATGGCTTATCTCAAAAAGGCTTTCTGGAAAACTAGTATTTTCAGTATCTTAAATTTATTTAAAAATGCCTATTGACTCTGTGGTATACCCCAGAGTGTAAACTATCTCATATCATCCTTATTTGAGATCTAGTTATGTCGAATTCACCCACTTCAAATCGTCCTTTATTATTAGCCATAGTAGCTGGAATAGGCGCATCTGCTTGTTGTATCGGCCCACTACTGTTGTTATCACTTGGATTAGGCGGAGCATGGGTAGGGAACCTCACGGCTATGGAACCTTATAGTGGATATTTGACTGCGATAACCCTCGTCATATTAGCGATGGTTTTTCATAAATTATATGTTGCTCCCAAACAGTGTAATGAAGGTGAAGTTTGCGCGAATCCTAAGGTACTAAAGAACCAGCGCATCATTTTTTGGATTGTCAGTATTATCCTTATCGCAATGATGAGTTTCCCATACTACGCAGATTACACAATAGATTGAATGGAGTATGAGTAAATACACTTACTTAAGATTTAAATTTGAATTTCTATTTCAATAACAAGAAAGGCACAATCATGAAAAATATTTATAGCGTCACACTACTTGTAAGCGCTTTATTTCTTACTGGAAATGCATTGGCAACGGTAAGTAAAACAGCCAGTAATATCGCTTCTCCTCAAATGTCTGAGAAAGTTTTTTCTATCGAAAAAATGACCTGCAAAATGTGCAATATCACTATACGCAAGGCAATGGAAAAAGTGGATGGAGTCGTAAAAGCGACTGTTGATTATAATACAAAAACAGCCACTGTTTTGTTTGACCCTAAAAAAGCAAATGTTGACGCTATAGCGTTAGCATCAACAAATATCGGTTATCCAGCCACATTAAAAAAATGAAGGTGAATTATGTTTAACCCTTTGAAACTACTTACTCGCGTTGGTGATAAAGCTGGCTCTTTGGGCGCTGTCGTTTCCGCGATGGGTTGTACTATGTGCTTTCCCGCAATTGCCAATATTGCAGCCGCTATAGGTATGGGTTTCCTAGGACAATGGGAAGGATTATTCATAAATACTTTATTCCCAGCATTCGCCTCATTAGCGTTAGCAATGAACCTTTTAGGTTGGTTTAGTCATCGTCAATGGCACCGTAGTGTACTTGGTGCAATTGGCCCAATCTTGGTCTTGTTATCCTTATACCCTTGGTTTGAATATGAATGGAGTTCATACGTAACTTATACAGGATTAGGGTTAATGGTTGCAGTTTCCATATTAGATATGATTTCTCCTGCAAGTCGTCGCTGTGATGATGAATCTTGTACAGCTTAAATTGATAATTAGAAATTAAGGAAAAAGAAATGTCGAATATTAATGAAGTAAGCTGTTGCTCGTCTAATTCTCCTAAACAGCAAAAGCAATTGCATGTAGCAATTATCGGTAGTGGCTCTGGTGCTTTTGCTTGTGCAATTAAAGCGGCTGAAGGTGGTGCTAGAGTCACTATTATCGAAGGTGCTGATGTGATTGGCGGTTGCTGTGTGAATGTAGGCTGTGTGCCATCTAAAATACTTATTCGTGCAGCACAATTGGCTCACCAGCAACGCGATAACCCATTTGACGGACTTGAAAACAATCATCCTCAAATAAGCCGTTCATTGCTCGTACATCAGCAAACATCTCGTGTTGAAGAATTACGTGGTGCGAAATATGAAAGCATATTAGAAAAGAACCCAGCATTATCCTTGATAAAAGGTTATGCACGTTTCAAAGATGAAAGCACATTACTCATTAAAAAACTTGATGGCTCAGTAGAAGAGCTTCATGCAGACCGTATTCTAATTGCAACAGGCTCAACACCTACAATTCCACCAATTAATGGCCTAGCAGACACACCCTATTGGACATCAACCGAAGCATTATTTTCTGAAGAAACGCCCAATAACTTAATCGTAATTGGTTCATCAGTTGTCGCCTTAGAAATAGCCCAAGCTTACGCACGTTTAGGTAGTAGCGTAACTGTATTAGCACGCCATACGTTGTTGTATTCAGAAGACTCATTATTAGGTGAGAAGCTTACTGAATGTTTTGAAAAAGAAGGCATTCGCGTGCTTAATAACACTCAGGCTAGCAATGTAAGTCATGATGGAAGTCAATTCTCATTAGACACTAATGAGGGGACTTTAAAAGCAGAAAAACTACTTATCTCCACTGGTCGTCATGCAAATACAGATCACCTTGGGTTAGAAAGTGTTGGTATTGAAACTGAAAAAAATGGTGTTATCGTTGTTAATGAAAAAATGGAAACATCAAAGGCTAACATATATGCCGCTGGTGATTGCTCCAACATGCCTCAGTGTGTTTATGTAGCCGCTGCTGCGGGTAGTAGAGCTGGTATCAATATGACGGGTGGTGACACTAAACTCGATTTATCAACAATGCCTGCCGTGATCTTTACTGATCCACAAGTTGCAACCGTTGGCGTAAACGAAGAGCAAGCCATAAAAGATGGCTTTGATGTTATTAGCCGAGTGTTAGATATGGAAAATGTACCACGCGCATTAGCTAACTTTGAAACAGATGGTTTTATTAAACTAGTAGCGGACAAGCCAACAGGGAAAATTATTGGCGCACAAATACTCGCTCATGAAGGTGGAGAATTAATCCAAAGTACGGCCCTCGCTATTTGTAATAACATGACGGTGGATGATCTCGCTGGGCAGCTATTTCCGTATTTAACTATGGTAGAAGGACTAAAATTGTGCGCTCAAACATTTAGTAAAGATGTTTCTGAACTATCATGTTGCGCTGGCTAGAGCTAATGGGATAACAAAATATGATAGATCAAGAACGCTCATTTGAAGCGGCTGGAAGTGTAGAGCCTCCTGGTATCATTGGCCGTATAGTCAGATTTATATTAGGCTACTTTTGCCTTGATCTATTTATTCAAATTGTTAATGACATACCCGGTATGATAGAGCGAGGTTGGCCAATAAATTTTGTCAGTATGCTGTCCATTATACTTGGCTTTTATTTACTTAGACCAGTGATAAATATAGGCTTCACTCTTCACAGCAAGTTTATCCCTCAATTCGTTGTCGCTGTAATTTCTGTAATAATTCTTGTGTACCAATGGCTATTAGAATTACCATTATTCGGCTTTGAATTTACTGTTTTTCTCATGTTCTGGATGTCCTATGTATTTGGACATTTAGGTATATCCTTTGTAGTTGCAGCAATAATTAGAACACCGGGTTGTGAAATGAGGGGACTACCCCATTTATGGTCAAAAATTACAGGAAAAAAAAGTCTAGAACATTACTGCCCTGGGCCTTTAGCGCCATTAGATAGATGGGAGAAAACACTTAAACGGAATTGAGTAAGCTAAAATCATTCATTATGAATGTACTGTCACAATATTCATAGACACTTAAAAAACAATAGACTTGATTTATGACTGTTTTAGCTCTAATTATCGTTAAATAATAGGATGTGAACGGCAGCTTTGAGCAGACCTTGACTAGATATTTCTCGCATGCACAAAGTAAAACATTTTATATTTCACTTTATGCCCCAAAGCGTGATAGAAATTTACAGAAAAAGTCGTTTACTAGATTGTAAAATTTATGGCGCAATCACTCCTCAAACGAAATATCTACATTGATTTATATGCTAAAGCAGCCCTTTTCATAGCTTAAAAATTACGTGTAAATTGTCAGTTTATATAAAACTGTATTTTTGAATTTGTAAAATCGAATACTGACTAATTCACCTAGTGGGACACCAGTATAAGCTGGCTTCTATTCACGCAAAGCGTGGCCTATAAAACCACGCTATTTGAAATCAATAATCTAACTTGCCAAGGCTAACTGACTTTCATCGAATTCGTCATCATCGGTTAAATGAGCCCATTTTACAGTCCTTAACTCTCTCTCCATTTGCTGCTCAAGTTGCTGATTTCCAGCATTAAGATCATATTTATATTTTAATTGGATTTCTTCAAACACAGTATATTCGAACACCTCATACTGAAATAAACTAAATAACGCACTTAACAAATCCATGATTACTTTGACCAATAACGCTAAATCTCGCTCTTTTTTGTTACGACA
Source organism: Colwellia sp. (assembly GCA_026196955.1). Lineage (GTDB taxonomy): Bacteria > Pseudomonadota > Gammaproteobacteria > Enterobacterales > Alteromonadaceae > Colwellia. Next base: position 4,318 of record JAPHTO010000019.1, read on the forward strand.
AAAGCTTAGATCAATATAGCTAGACCCTTTCCTTTGTTTATGGCGAATCCCAAAGTACTTGACTGCTTTTAATTGGTTTTTGTTAACCCTCAAAGAAATATTAAATCTTGCTGGTAGCTCAGCTAACCCAATATACGGATCATCTCTCTCCGGTTTATAATTCATTTTCTCATTACTAATCAGACGATTAAAAGTAAATCTAGTAGCTTTAAGTTTAGACCCGGATATAATAGCCGTAGGCTTTCCATCCTTGCCTTTAACATCAAGCAACTGATAAAGCGCACCTTTCACCTTGCCATCTTCACCTTTGGTTGCTGTTAATCGGATGTTTCGCTCTGCTAAGCCAATGGCAAATTCCTTGATGGTTTTAGGCCTGCCGCGCTCAGCATAGAGGTTTTTAATTCGAGCTCGAATAATGGCAGCTAAATCCTTTTGTTTACAAGCCTCACGGCCTCCGTAGCCTTTTAGTCTGGCTTTAGAATATTCGACACCCCAGTCGTTTTCAGTACCTGGAGAGGCTAATTCAGTTAATTGAAATTTATGCTCGAAATAGCGCATGACTGGCCACCCTTGCTCATAATCCATGCTGGTTTTTACTGCACTTCGGTTCGGTTCCATTGAAATTAAGCTAGTAAGTATATGAACATGCTGGCACTGGCCTCTAGAGTCGTTATGGATGCATGCAGTCCACTTATGCGTATCATCATAACCTAGCGCTTTAAGGTAACTAGGAATAACTTCCAGCCATTGCGGTTGTGTAAGCTCAGCCCCCTTTTCAATACTGATAATGTAATGCTTGAATTTGTTAATTGCCGTTTTGTTATTATTCGCAACAAACTCAAACTCTTCTTCAATGTCAGATGTGTCGACTATAGTGTTGCCCTGCCCATCTTTTTTCATTGGGTTTGGCGAATATAAGTTACCCCCAAGATGAATGACAGCAGGCTTATCTTTTGAGCCAGTTAATGAATGTTCATGGCCTACACCACGGTACATATAATTCAGTGTCGGGCCGCAGGTTGGTCTTGATGGTGTGGGAGAATGGATCATGCGGCTTCTCCTATGATAATTGGTGTTGGCTTATAAGCCGTTATCTCTTTTGCAATAATGCTAATCAGGTGATGGATTTGGTAGATAGTTTGTTCGTAAGCAGAAGATTCCGTCGGTAAGTTCGCTAAGCTTTTTAATTTTTGATCGTTTTCAATTTCGTTCAATTGATTATTCAAAATCATAAGCTGCTTTAGTAGTTCAGCGGATGGCTCAGGCACATGAACAGTTTGAAACTTGCCTTCTTCTATGATCGTAAGAAGCGTTTCGCGCAGGTACTTAGCTACGTTGTATTTTTGGTTAGTTCGGTAGCCGTTTTCTTCAGCTTGTTTCTTCAGGAAGTCGTATAGTTGCTGAGTACAGGTAAACTTGATCTCCGGTTTGCGTTTGCATTCACCTTCATCGCGTTTAACAACAGATATTTCTGTTGGATAACCGTCTAAGTAATCAGATTGAATTTTTGCTAGTTGATCAAAGTCAGTTTGAGTTGGTTCGTTGGTAGACATAAAAATCTCCTTTCTTATTGTTATTATTTTTTGTTTCTTATGTTGTTCTTATCTTATTTCGATACTAATTTTTAACAGCGCAGAAGGTCCCCTTTGAGCACCCACAGCGCCGACTTCTAAACTTGGTAAATTTCTAATTTACAGTTAGTTCGCAGAGGCATTGCTGGTTAAAAAATTCTTTTTTAAATAAAGGGCCTAATTCTCTCAATACCAATATTTTCAGTACCTACAGACTTATTATCTCATTTACCCACCATCAATTCTACTAGTTGAATTGCTACGTCAGGAATTCATTTTTTGTCAATTAAGTACCCATTTGATAATGGAATATTTTGAAAAACTAATGGGTGCGCAAAATCAATGTTCATTGCCATTAATGGCACTGTTTCTGCCATTATTGGCAAAAACTTATTATTAAGTGCGCAAATTGGAGCACTTTGACAGAGAGTGAGTGGTTTTAGCGTTTTTTAAGTCGCACTCAGGTAGAGCGACATTGAATCATTTAACAAACAGGTAGAGCGATATATGGTCCATGTCGCAAACAGCAAGTGCGATAATTATATGTTTCGCAAGGATTGAGAGTGACAAATATGGGTTCCACATTCACCATGAGTATCCTTACTATATTTCATTCTCATGAAGCGAAGATTAACAATGCTCTGGCTTTATTTCGTTGCAAAGCAACGGCCAAAAACAATTAATTGATTACAACTGCTTTGCAGTTGAATTGTAATCAAAGTGGCCAGCGACGTTGTCGCTGAAATTAAGCCAATTTAGTACTTCCGATGCATTACAAAAGTTAATAATTAAAGTTTAGTTATACTCTCAATCAAAATTGAGATCAGCTTAGAACTATTTTTTTGCTCTCAATATATATAGGAGGACCCTTTTTTAAAAATTTGCAGTAAAAAAGTGAAAATAATTGAAAAAAGTGGTTTGTTTGCCGAAATATTGAACATTTATAAGCCCCAACTATTAAATGCTAAGCTATTTAAAATAAATTAATGGTTCAAAATTATGTTCGGATTTTAATGAGACACCCACCCAACCACACAACAAAAGGCATAAAAACACCGCAATGTCAACTTTATATTGACATTATTTTGCGATTAATGTATAGTTCGCACCACTGAGTTAATTAAAAGACATTAAGACATTTAAACGACATATAGATTATTTAAAGAAATTATAGATATTTAGAAGACATTTTCGCACTACTCAGTAAACAAAACGCGAACCATTGAGAAGGTTTAAACCTGATATTTTAGGTTAATTCTCTCAACTGGTTATTCTAAATATTATTAATCTATAGGTAACAAATATGTCTAAAAATATAATCAAATCCATTCAAGAAAACGCCCTACAAATCAACAAATTAAAATCTATTATTAGCTTTTTTACGGAAAGAGAGCTGGCTGCATGCTTCGAAGCAACAATGCCTTCCCCAAATACTCCGCCAAACGAAATTTGGAATAAACTTGAACGTACACTTAGCAGAGATTTTGGGACGCTTGCATCAATACTAAGCGGCACAGAAGAGCACTTTTTGTTGCAAAAGTTGCTCTCCACTTTAAGCGAATCAAAAAGGTTATTATTTGCTGAAGTCTGTGACGCATTCTGGAATGGCTCTGATTCCGATAAAGAAACATTAAATGATTATCTTTGGAAAACATGCATTCAAAGTGACAAAGATCATATTTCATCTATTCAAAAACAATTAGGTGAATTAAAAATAAAAACAGTGGCTTTTGACCATGAACTTTATGACGAAGTGGAGTTTATGAAAAGTGGAACGTTATTCACTATAAATCATTATACTCCTGAGAATAAAAATCGATATGAGGCATTATTTAGCTTAATAGACTATATAGGATGTAATGTGCTAGATGTTTATATATGCAACCACTTGAATCCAGATCAGACGACTTATGAAAAGATTGTAATTGAAACAGATATGTTTCCTCAAGCTTTCAAGAAAATGTCTGATGGCACACTGTTAGAAGCGTGATTTACCTGAATTTACTTTGGTTAAACTATTGCTAATAGACTATTTAGTGTATGCCTAGTTTTCAAAATATGATTTGTATCTAGGCCTACGTTTTATATCTCAACTCGAAATATAGTTAATCGCGTTTGGATGTGTCTGAAAGTCCTGTGGCAATACTCAAAACAACCAACCAATGAATATTATGGCTAATATTTGCAAAGCGGTAAAATAAAATTTATCGGGGGAAGATCAGGGTTGGAAAGTTTAGTAATTGAGAATTGTGCGAACATTGAGTCTATTTCTGGAATTTCAAAGCTGAGTAAACTTCAAAAATTGCGAATAGCTTCGACTACGATATTGGACGGTGACTTGTCTGAACTTGTTGGTATGAGAATTAGTAGTCTATTTTTCGACAGAAAAAAGTCATATTCTCATAGCTTGGATGAAATTAGAAAATCTACTATTTAAAGAAATATTGTTACGGACAAATAATTTTGTTAATCCAAAGCCTCGCACTAGCGGGGCTTTTTGTTGTTTTCAATTATCTCTGAAAGAGGCTTTATTTTTTGGCTGCTTTTGAAGCAAAATGAGAAATATATAATTTTTATTCGTACCAACTAGAAATGTCTACAACAAAACTATCAAGGTTTATTTGACTTCCCAATGGTTGCTTAAAAAGCACTTCCATATCACTTGTTATAGGAAAACTGACAGGTATTTCAGCGCCATCTCCTTTTCGCCTATCAGAACCTGAGCCATATATTAGCTGAGCATCGATTGTTCCGATAACTTTCATCTCAAGTGAACTTGCGTTTATTGATAAAACAGAGACCGTTTCAGGCGTAATATCTTCAATAAATTGGTGTGTTGAAATTTCCATTAGTTCAACAACTGATTCACTATTAATTCGCTCCATTAGTTTATCCGAAATATCACCAAGCAATTTTTCTGCAACAAACTCCCTAAGCTCGCTTATCTTATTAACAAAAGCTAAAGTACTGTCTAAGCATTCAGTAGCAACTTTCTCAACCTCTGCTTCATCAGTATTGAAGGTGGTTTGTTCAATATGAGTATAATTGCTTAGCTGAGAAATTATTGCCACCAGGTCGGTTGAAACTATATCAATTTCATCAATCAGCAGATTTTTTGCAACATAAAAATCAGATAATCCACCTTGTATACAAAACTTTATTCTTTATTTACGAGTGATTCCATTTGAAGATGTGCTATCAGGCTTAAACCAACTACATTTTTCCAACTCATCATTTGGAGCTAGCCGGTGTAGCATATGGCGAGTTAATTCGCGCAGTGCATAAGCAAAATTATTTAATCTTAATGGGTTTGATGTTAATAGGTTTATAAATGCTGAATCTAGTAGTTCAACTTCGAATCCATCAAGTAAAATTCTGGAGATTGCGCTTTGGTATTTTTCTTTAATATGTTTCATATCCATCCTTTGATTAGTTGATTATGGTGCCAGTTTATACTTCCCATTATTGAATAGGGGTATAGATAGTCACAGTATGTGGTGACGTACTTATATTAACGGAGTGGATTGTAATATAGTACTTATCCATTATTTTTATTAGCGATTTTAATCCCTCGTGTTGCTTTTGAAGCCAAGGAGATTGAAAATTAGCCTCGCAATCTACTGACATGTTGTTCAGTGTTTGCGGGGCTTTTTATTTCTTAATTCTTATTAAATTAATTGTAGTGTTAAGAGTGAAAATGACTTATCGTTGTTAGTGGAGCTGAACGCCATGGCTGAGAGTGACCAAAAAGACAGCGCATTAACTACCCTGCCACTAATGCAGAGCACTTTTTTATAAACCTGCTGGCAAGTGTAGTGATTAAACACTCCCCGCTACATATTTAAAGCCCAGCATAGTTTATGAAGGAGAGCACTCCCATGAGTACTCAATTATCAAAACTTTGTGCGGATCACCTGCGCACTTCTTTCAATACCCTTACAGGCGAGAAACTTAAAGCAAGCCATGCTATACAGTTAGTTGCTGCATTTTTTGGTTATAAAAGTCATGCAGCCTTACTTACAGAAAGCAATTACCCAATAGATGCACTTGAAGAAGCGCATGTCTTTATTCCAGATGTAAAACTAATTGAATCAAGGCGAAAAAAACTTAATCAATTACCACTAAATCTGCCTAGCTCAATGGAACTTGCAAAAGAGCTAGTTTCTTTTCTAACGGGCGGACATTATATTGGGGCGGAAGTTTGGTTACATGACTCTTTCGAAACCTATTGTTTGGAAACATTGTTGGTAAATTGCCAAGACTCAATAGATGAACAGTTATCTGGTGTTATGGCAGAAACTAATGCTGGTTTTTGGAATCAACCTTGGTATGAGATTGACAGCATTGAAGATAAAAAAGACGAATTGATCATAACTGCTTTCGCTAAACATGAAGGTGAGTCTCTTGATGATAAACCCTTCTGTGGTGATTCCGTTGATTTTCAAGTGCAAATTTCATTGCCGCGAATAGCAGGGAGACGAGGGTTTTACGAATTTGATGTGGCCGTTGGAGGTTCCGTTAATGACAACTGGGTAGACCCAGAGCTTAAATATGGCACTCAGCAGTCATCTAGTGCCAAGAGCCCTTTGGCCTTAGAACTTGGTATAACAGATGAAGAGTTAGAAGAACTTGATTATGACGTTCATGATAATGCTAGTAAGGACGGATTAGTTTATGATTATGTTTTACAGTTTTCTCAACACAACGATCCTGATCTTCTGGCTAAAATCTCTGACTTGGATGAATACAAAGCGACTAGGGTTAGCGTTAATGCGTTTGATGAACCATCTAGTCCATACGACTTGTTATAGATAAAGCATAATCAAAGCCTCGCACTAGTGGGGCTTTTAATTGTTTTTAAATCTATCAGCGAGGGGCTTTATTTTTGGCTGATTTTGAAGCCAAAGAGTAATTAGGCATCATAGATACAGATTGACAATCCAATTTTAATATTTATTAAAATTGTAAATGGTGACCTATTTGATACAATTCAAAGCATTAGGGAATAGTAGTAAGAACAGATTGAATGGATACACGTCTAGAACCGCAATTAAAAAACTCTGCTGAAATAAAAAGTGTTTTAAAAAAAGTTGATGTTACCTACCAGTTAACAGGTGATAGAGATGTTGAAACATTACTTGTTTATTTGCCCCCTGTTAATGATGAAAATCCACTCGCTAATTTCTTTGATGCCGTTAAAAACGGCATAATGTCTAACTTTGTATTTAAGTGCTCAGAAATTGAAAGAAAGTTAGGGGTTAACAAAGCCGGAGCTGCAACAAAACTCTTTGAGAAAGCAATACGTAAATTAAGTCAACATACTGCACAAGGAGAGCTTGGCGAGCTTATCTTATTTACATTACTCGATGTGTATTTAGAAGCTCCCAAATTACTTAGTAAGATATCTACTAAAACAAGCCGGAGAATGCCTGTTTTCGGTGCTGATGTAGTACACGGTCAATTCTACAATGGAAATTTCAGGCTTTTATTAGGAGAATCCAAACTTCATAAAGATTTTAAATCTGCTGCGACCAAAGCTGCTAAATCGCTCAAATCAGCTAAGGAAACTTACCATACAGAATTTGACTTACTTGATAGTGACATGGATTTTCCAAATATAAATGACGAACTGGAGGAGCACCTACTAGACATATTAGATCCATTTTCGAATATTAGTATTGATGAAATGCTGCACTCCCCGTGCTTTATTGGTTTCTCAAAACCTGAGTTATTGGAATTCTCAGGTGATGATTTTGAAAAAGAGTATATTGATCTTGCTAGTGAGTATATAGGGGACTTTTACGGTAAATTAGAGAATCAAGGGTTAGATATTCAAAAGACAGCATTATTGATATTGCCGTTTTCCTGTGTTGATGATCTTGTAAAGCAGTTTATTGACTATATGGATATTCAAAAATGAGTGAGTTTATTGGAAAACTTTCGTCTAGGGCACTTGCTAGTGAGGGGTATGAAATTGCGACTAATGAACTGTTTCGTGCATATGTATATAAAATTGTTGGTGATAAAGCTGAAATCGATAAAGCACATGTACGACAATTAATTTCAGTTGCTCAATATCTATATAAAGTAAATGACAGTAAATTTCGAAAAGAAGGAGCCGCAATTTTATCTATGCTGATAGATGTTTGTGGCGATATGTATCCAGAAATAATTGCTATCGCCAATAAAGTATTTTCCAATGCTGGTGATTTTCCAAATATAAAACTCATTGAAAGAAACTATCCAGACCTTAACTTTAGATATAGCTTTTTTTCTGAAGCTGAAATGGATTTTAGACAAGAGCTGAATACTGTAGATGAATTGAATTTCCCATTAACTGACTTTCAAAGAACTTTATGGGAAAACTTGGTATCTGATGAAGATGTTATTACAGTTGCACCAACATCAGCAGGTAAAACTCATATTATTTTAAGTTACTTAATGAGACGAGTAATAGAGTCAGAAGGGGCGTTTGCAGCGGTAATTGTTCCTACAAGAGCACTAATTACAGAAGTTTCCAGTAAACTATATGAGATTGCCCAAGAGCAAAAATACGAAAAGGAAGTTGAGATATGCACTGTTCCGCAAGATCATGGCTATGCGGACAAAACATTTTTTGTTATGACACAGGAAAGATTATTCGATGTATTGCAAAGCGGTGATATCTCTTTTAACTTTTTATTTATAGACGAGGCTCATAATATTACTGATGATAGTCGAGGGGTCTTGTTGCATTTAACAATAGAGAAGTTGCTTGAGGATAGTTTTCCGCAAGTTATTGTTAGTATGCCCTCCGCTAACTACCAAGATTCATTCTCAACTGTCTTTGAAAATGTCGATTTTAAAAAAGAAATAACGGCTTTTTCACCTGTTGCAAAAATAATAATAGAAGTAAAGCCGGAAGGTAGAGAACTCGTAATTAGTAGGTTTAATACTAATAATAAGCTCCGCATCTCAAAAGGTTTTACAGGCACAAAGTTTTCGGATGTTGTCATAAAGCTTGGTCAAGGTCACAGTAATATCATTTATAGAAACCAAACGGATCATTGTGAAAATATTGCAAAAGATATTGCAAATAAAATTGAAAAATTTGAAGTGACAGCAGAGCTCGAAGAGGCCGCAGATTACGTTGAAGAGTTTATTCATAACGACTTTACGTTAGCAAGTAACCTTCGCAAAGGTGTAGCATTTCATTACGGCCCACTTCCAAGTTCATTACGAGTCATGATAGAAAACCTTGTAAAAGAAGATCAGGTTAAGTATGTCGCCTGTACTAGCACATTGGCAGAAGGTGTAAATTTACCAGCAAAAAACCTTTTCCTTAATAATCCTATGCAACCCATGATGTGGCAAGCCTCAGAAAAGCTTAATGAGGTAAAAATAAATAATATTACAGGCCGGGCTGGTAGAATGCTTGAGCATTTCGCAGGTAACATCTTTATAGTGGAGCCTGAAAAGTGGCAAGTAAAAGATTATTTTGAAGAAGCTCAAAATGAAGAAGAGAAAATACCTACATACTTTAAAGCACTAAATGAAGAGTTTTCGTCAGTTTTGCAGGCACTAAACGGAACATATCCTCATGATGGGCAAGATCACTATAAATTCTATACCATTGCTAACAAATTAATTAAGGAAGTTGCAGCAGGCAAACTAGAAAAAACACTTGATGCTCCAGAGTTGGAGTTAAGTGAGAGCAACATGAAGCTGTTAATGGCAAATGTTCAGGATGCAAATGACAGTTTACAAATTGCTCCATTTACGCTTGAAGCAAACCCTACAATTGGGTATATACAACAAAATAAACTGTTCAAATTTTTAAACGAAGAAAATGACTTAAAAGATTGGATTTTACCTCATCCCAAGTCTGCAAGCTTATATGACGCATTACTTAAAGTATGTGAAAAATTGGAACTGTTTGGTGTCTACACACCAACGGGCGAATATTATATGTCATATATGTGTCTGATTACTGTTAAATGGGTTAAAGGTGATAGCCTTAAGAGTATCATTACAGAGCAAATTGAATGGGCAAATGAACAAAAAGAAAATGAAGAGGATGAGGTTAACCCCAACAAAGCTGTAAGAGATGTTATTAAAGTTATTAACAACGACATACGCTTTAGAATGGCCAACGCTTTGCGGTGCTATCAAGTATTATTGTCAAACGTCATAGCGCTCAAAGGCTTAGAGCTGTCTAGCACTAAATTACACTCATATATTGAAGTTGGTGCAAGCGATGACAGAATGATTACTCTAATTAATCTCGGTTTGTCTCGTGAAGCGGCAAAAGAAATAAACGAAAACCTTAGTGAAAATATTAGTGTTGATTCATTGCGTAACCTTTTAGATCTTTTGGAAAATGGGCTGTTAAAAGGCATACACCCGATAACTAAAAAAGAACTGCTATCAATAGGCAATAATAACTAACTATAGAGATAAGTTTTATTTTTTCCTTTCTTTTAAGTGGTTAAAGGTTGGTTGTATATAAAATGAATCGAGCTTATCAATGTTATTTGGCAAGTGATTTATAGTTGCCTAATGCTGTCTCTAAAATATCTTGTGCAACATTCTCATCAATGTATTTTTGTCGTGTGGCAATTTCAGTTTTATAAATAAAAAATGCATTACCAAAATCCAGATGAGCAGCAGAGCCATCTGGATTCTTTCCCTTAACCTTTAACACCGTGCAATCATCATGATTGGACAAATAGTTGACTATTTCAATTACGTTTTCTTTTGAAAGGCCACTATCATCTTTTTCATCTATTGCAAGGTCTAAAGCCAATTGCATGTTACCTTCTAGGTAAGGAGCATTACTCAGATTTTTAATTAGTTGTGGAGCATTATCCGACACATCCGAAAGAGAAGAAGAGCTTATTTTAAAGTGTAAACTGCTATAGTCAGAGATTTCGGTCAGTCGTGAGAACTCTTTTTCTTTAGGAATTAGTTCTAGTTTAATTTTACTGGAACGGCTGTTACTAAAAAGCTCAAGTAAAGATGTACCTACGCTCTTGAGGCTTACACTTGGGCCAGAGGTAAAACCCATTATCATTTTCAATTGAGGAATGAGTGAAAAGAAATATGGGTCACCTATAATGCCTTGGTTTATTGCAATTGAAGAAATTTTTCCATCACTAGTTGCCTTAGTTTGCCAAGTATTTCTTTCACGAACTATAGTCACAGGATAGACGCAATATTCCGACTGAAAACTAGGAACGGAAGCCTTTACTAAATGTTTTTTATTACGAATGTTAATTATTCGAGCATTATTATCACTGCTTTGATTTGCTTGGTAGTTGGATTCAAATTCATCAAAAAAAGAACTTGGGGCATCAATTGAAAAAAACCTCACTGTTATGTTCTTTTTTAGTTTATTCATAATATTCCATTACCTGTTCAAATGTATATCCCAAGTGAGGGAAGTAAATCATAACTTTCTCATACTTAGTCATTTTAGTCAATTATAGCTGTATAAATAAACAGCTCTTAATTTAGTGAGAAAAGAAACCTTAATAAGCTAAATTTTTTATATTTTTAATATTCATTATCAATAACACTAGAAAACTGTTTGTCTTTTAAATTCTGCTTATTAAATAGAGTAGGAATAGTTGTTCTTAGATTGTAATCGTTGTCACTTTGAATCCAAAGCGTCGTACTCGCTGACTTAAGCGATTCGGGCTTTTTGTTGTTTTCAAAATTAGCTGAAGTGCAAAACATTAGTCAATATGATTAGTTTACTCATTAGTAAATGATTTCAATACATCAGCTTGTATTTACTAAGCGGTAAACTAGATTGATTTACCGTCACATTTTTAAATTTTTTTGTTAGCAAATAAAATGACGGTTCATCTTAGCCGATACGCTGGTCCATCATATTTTGGGTGTCGGTCCACCATGATTATAATGGTGGTTCAAAGTGACTGGAATTTGCAGTTGCATATTCTGATTGTTTGAACCCTAGCAATTTTTAAGCTGAACCATAATCCTTAATTAAGATGGACCACTGTTCTGGCTATGTTGGACTATTGACTAATTCAATGGGAAGGTGGATAAATAAATTGAGTGTCATTATTTGTCTGAATAATTTGGATTTGTTCTGATCTTACTATTGCTGAATCGCAAGGGGCTTTATTTTTGGCTGCTTTTGAACCCTATTTTCTAAGTTACTTTCTTTTATGTTATTTGTTCAATTTAAATGGTAGGTTATTAGTCTAGTTGTAAAACTTAATAACAACATTTCAATTAAATAGTATTTTAAAAGGAGAATAACATGGCTGTTAGACATAACCCTACTGGGGTTGTTCACCAAGGTAATAAAGGTGGCACTACGGGATGTGGTGTTGATACTAAAAAGCACTCTAGTCATTGGGTTGATTCACACCAAAAAATCACTTGCGATAAGAATGGCTGTAAAAACTAGGTTCTTTTCCGTAAACATTGTTTGATTTTGAATCCAAAGCCTCGCACCGTGTTAATCATATCGTCGCAGGAGCGGGCTTTATTTTTATTGGATCCAAGTTGAATCGAAGTGTTTTTTGCTTCAGGATTTACTGTCATATTTACACTAAAAGCTAAATATCATCTGGTTAATCTTCGGCGAATCCGGCCGCCCTTTTAAGGCTTTTTATTTAAGGTGACTTAAAATCGAATTTTTCACAACTATTGATTTTACAAATCGAGCTTCGTAACTCCCTGATAAATTCAAAAAGTTTTATCGAAGTTCGAACAACCGGGCATCGAAGGGGCTAAAAAGGAAGCATCAATAAATCTTTTTTCGCATCAAATTCTTGCGTTGCTTGAAGCACTTGCTGATATCTAACATTACTAAAAAGCCACTTCTGAACTTCATTTTCTAATCTTTCATCAACATCATTGAAAAGCACTGAAGCAATTGCAGAAGTCATGCACAGAATTGAGTCAATATCCCCACCAGCCTTGCCAATACTATCAAGAACCAATCCTATTGAATCCAGCCAGCCATTAGCTTCAAAAGCAAGCCAAATGGCTACAGGAACTGTATTAATCGCAGAGCTATCAATCTCATTAGTTTTGCGCAACTGCTCGATAGAATAGAACTTCATCAGATAACCATATTCTGCAAGCAGATAAGCAAAAATTTCATCTCTAGATTTATTACCATTCCTTATACTCCAAATTGTATAAACCATGGCCAGTGCTCCGTCGATAGCTTCTTGACTGTTATGCGAAGTCATAGCTGATTGCCGCGTTAAGTCCAGCACTTCTTCAAGACTCATATTTAAGTAAGCAATCGGAATAGCTCTAGTCGCAGCACCGTTCCCGCTTGAGTTGTAAACAAAATCAGGATCGTTTTCTTGAAGCCAAAATTTTGTGCCGTGACCCCAAGCCAGCTCAGGATAATGGTTGCCATATTTGAGATACATTTCAGCAAAATCCCGCTTATCTTCAAGCAAAGCTTGGCAAGTGGCCGCAATCATCACTGACTCATCTGTAATTGTATTTTCAGCACTTGTTAGCTTCAAAAGACTCCACTCTTTAACTTCTTTGAACTCATAAATAGAACCAACGTAATCGCCAATAATTGCAGCAGTAATCATCATTCCACCTAATCTTCAATTTTAATTTTTTTTTGGCATCAGTACTAAAAACAGCAGCACTGCGTACACTATAAAAGCCGTTTTATTAGCAAGGAAGTCGGCAATTCCGTGTGCGTATTCCCATGGCAAGAAACGAAACAACCTGCGAATGAAAAACCATATTTCTTGTTGTGAATCCTCCATCCACAAATATAAAAATCCACAAATTAGAGCAATAAATTGAGTGAATTGAACAGACATAACTTCCCCCTGGCAGCTTCAGGAGCCGCTAATTGAAATCAAAAAAATGTATTGCTGAACTTATAGAGTTAGTTATTTAAAATGGTGTGATAATTCGATCTGTAATCATTAATTGTTAGCTGAGTTCCATCTTTCTTGTGCATGTTTACATTAAAAGACTCTTGGAAAATATCACTTGATACACCAGATGAACGAGTTCTCATTCCTTCACCCTGATAGTTACGAATATCAAGAAGCATATTCAATACTTCTGCTTTTGAGTTGTGAGTATCAATATACTTGTAAGCTACCGCGTAATGCTCGTATGCAAGGCCAGTGTCTGAAAAATGCTGACCCTCATCATACAAATCAACAACATGAACTGGATAGTGTCCTGAATGGCTACTAGCAACCTTTTGACCTGCTAAATAAGTAGCTTGACCTTCTGTGAACCAACGATCTAAACCGTAAGCAGCACCTTCTGTAGGCACAGCTACATTGAATTGAATCATATGGATAAGCTCATGTAGTACAACTTCATCATCATCGTTACGTGAAGCCGTAGAGTTAGGAGCGATATTCATACCAATGATTGAACCCTGTCCGTAACGTGAGCCGTTCATAGTTTGATCTAAACAAACAACTACTTTGTCAGCAACAGTATTGTAGCCCACTGGATCAAACTGATAATGCTCAGTATATGACGCTACTAGTTCTCCATGCTTGCTATCAGAAGCAGAGTTCCAGTAACCAATAACAAAGCTATATCTTTGGTTATAAGTCATTTCAGACCAGTTAGCTGGCGCTGGAAAATCAGAATCCAAGTCAGAAATATCATGTTCTTCTGCACCCTGTTCTGTTTCAACAGTAAAACCAAGCAAGTAACCATTGATTAAATTGTTGAAAACTTGAGGTGTGTATTTTGGACGATAATCATCAAATTCTTGACGCGTAATACCCACAGCATTAAATGCCGCATTCAAGAGATTCTCTACAAGCGTTGCCGCATGTTTAAAATCTGTATCAGGTAAGTTTGGATCGCCATATACCATTACATCTTCGGACTCAAAATAATTGTAATTGAATGAAGAAAGACATTCAGCTCCACCATTACCAGATGCTGCACCATCAGATGGAAAGTACGCGCCGGTTAAATCAGCAGACTTAAAGCTACCGGCTACATAACTGGTTGAACCATTACTGTTGCTATTTCCGGTTCCACTTGGCGTGCTAGAGTTGTTGTTTGAAACAGTCTCATTACTTTCGCCACCTCCGCAAGCAACCAGTGCAAAAGATACTACTGCGATAAGTGCTAATTTAATCTTATTCATACGTTTCCTCTTTTATCTTTTGAAAATCGACTGCTTTGTAAACTTTTACTAGGTAGTCGAACTTGTTACGTGTGCCTTTAAAGTACTCAGGCTTAACTGTTTTTTTTGTTTCTTTATCAATGGCTGTTATGTGCCAAACAACAGGTAGCGAGCCTACGCTTAAGTAACCGAACTCGATGTAATCAAACTTGTAATTTGGCCTACCTTTAATTGACTCTTGGATCAATGTTTTCAACTTCTCGACATTGATGCGTTTAGTAAAAGCCGCTTGTAGTCGCCCATCGATTTCAAAAAATAAATCAGATCCATTCAGCTTGTAGTCTCTCCACCCACACTTACGAGCCTTCAGTGCACTGATAATCAGCCTGTTTGCGTATATAGCGATTTCTTGATCGCGAGGTAAATCAAACAATTTCTATATCTCCTGAAGCCACCCAATCTTGCATTTCTTTTTCGTTATATCTGCGCTGTAACTCTTCGTCGTAAGTCAAAAACCAAACGCTAAAAAGTCCTTCGGCTTGATCTGGATCTACTGGGAGCTGAATAATCGTGAACCAGAATTCTTCGAGCTCTAACGTAAAGTATCCGCACCAATCCTCGCCGCATTTAGCAGTAGAAAACGCATCATAAAAACTAGTTTCACTTATGCTCTTTAACTGTTTTTTCGCATCACGAGAGAAGCGAATATCAGCAACTCTGTACTCAACAAAATGCTTACGAAGACTTGGACTTTGCATCATTTTTCGTAGCTTCAGTTTGTCCATTTAATAACCTCCATCTAAATTTTTGGCGCACTAATCCCTTCAAAAGTTTTGAATTCAAAAAAGTAGTTTTACGTTAAAAGGATTTACTAGAAGCTTTGAATCGCCTCAATACTAAAATATTGGTACTCTGCAAACTTTGGAATTAGCTCAATTTCATAAAGTAAGCCAATCAAGATTGCACCTGGGCGATTCTTGAAAAATATCTTTTTATCTTTGAACGCGAAGTAACCGCCAACGAAAAGGCGAGGATGATCTTTGTCGCGCTCAAAATCATAATTTGCGACAGCATCTAGTAATTCGCGCAAGCACTTAGTTTCAGATAGCCAATTCGCTAGGCCGCATGTAATAGTGGTTTCAAAAGTCTTTGTTTGGTCTAGCTCGACCAGTTCTTGAATTGGTTTAGTAAGCTGGATTTGTTGCTCGCTTTTTTTGTTCTTGTATATCGATTTATCATCTTTATGCATTTAAACCTCTTGCCAGCGACAGGAGGCACATCCTATCACAATTGTAAACACATGTCAATATTGAGATAGATATATCTAGACAATTTTGCTACAGTTAAGGCCTATGTGTTTTTAAGAGTTTAATCATGACTAAGATTTCAGTTGTTGGAAGACTACAAGATAGAGATCAAAAGACAAAAGCAGTTTCTTTTTATTTAGATAAAGATGTTATCAAGTGGATGGAAGAAAACGTGAAGGGAAACAAGCAGCTAGCTTTTAATTACTTAATGAAGCAAGGCATTAAGAGCGTTGAAGAAGGCGGCCAAACAGTGATAGTTGAGGATCTTTAAATTGAATAAGTTGTACTCCACAAGACCAACTCTGTATCTATACAGTCGTGTATCAGATGAGCGACAAGCTCAGGGCCGAAAGTCTGGTATTCACAGACAAACTGAAAGTGATTTAGTAGATAAGGTAAAGGCTAAATTTTCACATATGCCATTCATCTACATGAGCGACCCTGGCGCATCTGGCTATCACGGTACAAATATAGATAAAGGCGAACTCGGTGATTTTATAAGATTGTGTGAGAACGGAGGAGTTGCGCAAGGCAGTATTTTAGCTATGGAAGAACTTGATCGATTTACTAGATTAGGAATTTCACGAGCACAAATTCTTGTAAATACAGTCTTAACTTCCGATGTGAAAATATATCTTTGGAACAAAGGTAAGTTGCTTGCTGAAAACGACCTTCATGCTGCTTTGGATATTTTATTAGAGCTTCAGGGGGCGCATGCTTACTCGAAAAAAATAAGTAAAAGGGTAACAGGAACTGCACTGGACAAAGTGAAAGCTATTTTGGGAGCAGAAAGGAAGCCTGATGAACTATGCCCAGCCGTAGGCGGGTTCGGTCATACCAAGTGGTGGGCTGATATCTCAGATGGGTTTGTTCGACCACATCCATATTACTGGCCAATTGCCAAAGAAATGATTCAGCTTACGCTAGAAGGTATGGGTCATATGAAAATGCGCGAATACCTCAGTGAAAAATATGAGTCGCCTAGAACGGCACACAACAAAAATAAAACTGGCTGGGGAGCTAACATCACTCGAACATTTCACTCTTCTGAAGCTCTTCTAGGCGTGAAGAGAATCAATATTAAAGAAGAGGAAGAAGATGGTTATGGCAACAAGATTGTCGTGCAAAATGAATACGTAATACCAGATTATTATCCGCCGCTTTGCGATCTTGAAACATTTGAAAAGATGGCTGCAATCAAGCAAAAAAATCGAACTAATAAAGCTGAAAACAAAGCAACAGGAATTTTCACAGGTATTGATATATGCCGCTGTGGATTTTGTGGTTTAACGATTAATACATTCAGATCTAAGTGTGGAAAACCTAACGAAACATTTCGTTATAAATGTGCAGGCATGAATACTAGGATTACAGACTGCCAAGGCAAGACGGTTGATAGCAAAATTATTGAGACAGCAGTAATTAAGATGATCGGGATTGCAATTTGTCAGCCAGCGCCCGTAATTAACAATAAAGAGAAGTTTGAAATCGAAAGAACCCTTGAAAAGGTCGAAGCCGGAATCAAGAACGTGGTCGATACAATTACTGTCGTAGGGAGCGAAAAAGAGCTTACTGATAAATTCAAAAAGCTAAAAGGACAAAAAGAAAAACTTGAAGCGAAGTTGGATGAAATCTACAGAAATGAGACTGTAGAGATTGATATAGAAAACCCTATTAATTATCTCACTAATATTCCACCAGAAGTCCTTGATTACACAAAAAACGATGCTCGATTTGAGCTCAAAGAAAAGCTGCGCACCTTCGTAAAAGCAATCACTGTAAAAATAACTGATAAGCTTTGTGATATAAAAATTGTACTGAAAAACGGGGTGGAGCTTAAAGGAAGTGCTATCAATCTGGATTTTTTAGTCTATCGAAATTCAGAAGAGCTTTATCACAAATCTGAAGAGCATGGAGGTCTATCAACACTGTGGTTTGCTGAGCGATGGTACGGTGTAGACAGGCATGGAAATGACTTCAATTTAATGTCAGATGAATATATTGAGAGATATACAGAAAAGGCTCAGAAGAAGCTGATTAAATCTATAAAGGATTTAAATTTAAAAGTTCAAAAAAATAAAGAGCTTTTAAATCAATAAAGTACAAAGGTCTTTAGGAGTTCCTTTCGGGCAGCCGAGACTTACGAAGCCTACCTTTGCAGCGCGTTCTGATTCTTTATTAGAGCTAACAACTTCGTTATGCTGCTCTTCAATCATTTTAGATGGAATGTCTAGTGTAGTTGTTTGGCTTTCGTTTGAGTTAGCACTCTTCTTGGGTGCTTGTGGATCGAATTGTTCTACGGTCATATTGCGCTCTGCTGCTTTAACTGAGTTCAGGCTGGTTAAAGCTTCGTAATTGGTTGTTTAACTGCCTTTATTGCAAACTCAGGGTGTTTGCTAAGGATGTTGTTTAATGCGCGGGATTATACAGGATTGTTTTGCTATATAGAAATAACTGACGGCCTTGAAATATTTTCTTGATTCCAAGGCCGTTTATAAGTGTTAGCTGCCTTTTAAGGCGATGTTAAATAGCTCAGCCAAGCTTTTATTCTTAACGTTACTTTACTGATAACATGTATCGCTTTGCCCTCACTTGTATAAACAGCCAAAGTACCTGCTGCTCCTTGTGGTAACTCCTTAGCTTGTTGTTCATTATCCAATGTTACTCTTATTCCCCAGCGGTCATTTAGCGGTGCACCAGTCATTGTTGGCAATGTTGAGCTTGCTGTAAGTTGTGCTTGACTACTTATCTTAATAACCTTTTGAATTTTTCCCGAAAAAACTTTACCCGGAATAGTATTGAAAGTAATTTCAATTGTATCGCCTGTGTTAACGCGTCGTATTGAGCTTTGACTAAAACTGGCCACAATATCGCTACTTTCATCTGAGACAAACGCCATCGAAGAAGCAAGAGGAATAGAAGTAACATAATTACCCGGACGCAGCTGTAAATTAGGTACAAAACCATCATGTGGTGCTCTAACCGTAGTTTCTTCTAATTGCCACTGCGCACTAGCCAGTGACGCTTTTGTTGCATTAATATTTGCAATAGCAATATCTTTATTGGCTTGCCAAGTATCAGCATCTGCTTGTGCAATTGCATTAGTCTTTACAAGTGAGTTTGCACGCTTTAAGTTTATTTCTGCCAATGTTTTCTGTGCTTTAAATTGCTCTATTTGTGCCTTTAATTTGCTGACATTAAATTGATAGACACTGGGATCAATTTGAAACAACTTACTATCTTTTTTCACCGGCGTCATCGGCTCTACATAAACCTCCTGAACTTGCCCTTTTACGTTAGGCACTATAGGAATAACATAACGCACAACACGCGCATCTGCACTTATCGGAGAAAAGGTATACCAAGAGAATACTACTGAGGCGATTAAAACCACACCAACGCCGCTAAAGATTGAAATGTTACGTATAGTTTTCTTTATCCATTGCGTCTTTTCAAAAAATAGAAAGTAAAAACTGCTATAAAACAAAATTAGAATAACAATCATTTTTGAGACTCCTGCACTTTGAGCGCTTCTTCAAGCTCACGAATACGAAATTCTAGTTTTTGCTTTGATGACTGGTCTCTTATTTGCGCCCAAACCAGTGCCACAACCCACAAAATACCAAAGGTTAATACGCCCAACCACGCTAACGTTGTAATGGCTTGCACCTGCGAGTGCTTATTTTTTGTTGCAAGGTTCCCCGGAATACTGGCAATTGTTATCACTAACCATATAACTAGCGCCACAATCACGAATATCACAATAAGGGCAAAAATATCTAACATAACAATCCTTATCAATTTAACTAAATCGGGGGAGTTTCAACCAAAAACATTCGACGTTTATGATATAACTTAATAATATTCGGTAGTGCGAATTTTATTCAATCCCTTATTGGCCTATATAAGGGAAATAATGATAACCAATTACCCCTTTATTTACGGCATACGGTTATTCATATGATCAATGACAACAAAATAAGTAATAATAATTTTACTATTATACGCCTTACTTGTTTGGAGTATTTTTCTTATTGAATAACGACTTCAGAGCCTACGTTAATAGACCCTGACTTTACACACTATATAACACGTTCTGTTATTTAGCAGAAACCACGGCATCAGATTGTGCGATAAAAGCCTCCGCATCAGGTTCGTATGCTCTTAGGACAATATTCCAGGGTTTGGGTGCATGAAGAAAGTTTTCAGAGCCTTTTGCACACTCAATGGGCCCAACAGTAACCTCTATTGGATCAGTGCTATCACCTTTAATCGTGTTATCTTCATCGGTCATAAGGAACATGTCCTTACCGTAAATGGTTAAGCTATAAAAACCATTAGCTTTAGTGTTTATTGGCGGCGCATCAACTGTAACCGTACTGCACCCAATAGTTTTAGGTCCCGGGATCATTTTATATGACGCGCGTTCTGGGCCACTTAAGCCCCAACCGCCAGCTGTAATGAGCGTGTATTTTTCCCAATCCATAATCTTATCAACCGATTTAACCATTCCACCTTCGGCATCGATCGGCGCTTTTGAAAACTCATGTTTCAGTGCGGCGCGTGTTGCTAGAAGTTTATCTAGGTCGTATTCAGGAATTGGATTAGCGCTTTTTGCATCAACCGACACCTGTTCTGATATGACTTTAACCTGCTGTTCTGCATCAGCTTTTCCGTCAACACCAATACGCACTAATATCCCCACATGGTCATCAAA
>JAPHTO010000031.1 GCA_026196955.1 Colwellia sp.
AAGCCGTTTTTAATTCACTAATGATAAAAGCAGGTATAATAACGGTCATCGGTAAATCTGTTGGCTTATCAACAGCTTCTAGACCTGCCATGGAAGCTAATGTATCAAGATCTTTTAACCGAGTTTGTTCAAGCATAAAAGCACGTAGTGGCACTTTAGCTTTATCTATTGCCTCAACAGAGGTAAGTTGCTCAGCAAGATATGGCTGAATAGCCGCTTCATCAATTTGATTATAAACCGGTGTCATAATAAACAAGGTCATAAACAATGTTAGTCCAATAATGACTTGATTTGATGGTGTTTGTTGTAAACCAAATGCTTGTCGCAAAATAGCCATAACCACAACAATGCGGGTAAAGGAGGTCATCATAATAACGGCAGCGGGAATAAAGCTGAGTGCCGTCATAAAGATTAAAATTTGCAGCGTAACTGAATATTCTTGAGAGCCGTCAGGGTTAGTGGTTAAGGTTAACGCCGACATAGAAAGATCATCAGCAGCGTACAGACCAAAGCTTGGGCTAAAAACTGCTAACAATAATAAAATTAGTAAGAGTGCTTTTTTAGTCATAATTATTTGCGTTCTTTAACTTACTTTACTTTTTAAAGTTTATTTAGCCGACTTGGGCTTACCGTTAGCCTTTTGCAAAAAAGCTAACACATTACCTGTCATTGGCATTGATGACTCTGCTGTCGTATCAATTGGCTCAGCTAATTGCTCAATTAAGGTTATTTGCTGTGCAGTAACCCCTAAAACTAATTGCTGCTCAGCCACTTGCACTATCACTACACGCTCTTTTGCGCCTAAAGATAAGCTAGCAACAACTTTTAGTTGATTAGTGTTTTGCTGGACAATATTAAAGCGTTTCAATACAAAGGCACAAATAACAATCAATACTAATACCATCAACAGGGATAAAATCATGCTCTCTGCATCGGTATTAGTCACATGTTTACCCACTTCAGGTGCTTTTGTAGCTACGACTGTAGTTGACTGGTTGCTCTGCTTACCCACTTCTTCAGCAAAAGATAGAGGGATAAAAGTGCAACAAACAAGTGTAAATATTACGATTAAATATTTACTCATTATTTTAATTTTTTAATACGTTCTATTTGGCTAATCACATCCGTTAAACGAATACCAAATTTGTCATTAACAACCACAACCTCACCATGAGCAATTAAGGTGCCATTTACTAAAACATCAAGGGCCTCACCTGCAACACGATCTAGCTCGACTACCGAGCCTTGGTTTAATTGCAATAAATTCCTAATACTTATATTACTTCGACCGACTTCCATAGAAATAGTGACAGGAATATCTAAAATAGCATCAAGCTTGCGTTTTTCTTCCCCAGTAATTGGCGAGTCGTCCTCGGTCAATTCTTCTAATTCAACCGCTTCGGCTTGCTCAGATGCTTGGGCAGAGGCTTCGGCTTGCTCATCTAGCGCCTCATCCCACATACTTAAATCTTCATCATTATCATTACTCATACCGCTTGCCTCAATGTTCAATGCTTTAAAATGTTTTTTATGATTGTTACTTTATGGATTAAGTTATAAATCATCTTCTAGTAGTTGCAGCTCTGCATCACTATCAAGGCGCTTTCCGCCCTTGGTTAAAATAGTCAGCTCAGATTTTACTGATTCTGGACGTTTAATTTTTTCTTCAATTTTCAGGGCTACATTATCTCTACTGCGCCCTAGTTTCGCTCTAAAAGTTGGTAAATCTTCAATTAGCACAGTGATATGATCTGGCATTTCTATCGGAATAATATCACCCGCTTGCAACTCCATCACTTGACTTAACGGAATTTCAACATCTAAAAACTTAGTATTAACGGCGACAGGGACATCCATAATTTCATCGCGCAGTGCTTTTGACCAACGCATATCCGTGTCTTCTTTATCACTTTGTACACCGGCATCTAGTAATTCCCGAATAGGCTCTAACATGGAATAAGGCAATGCCACATGAAAATCACCGCCGCCACCATCAAGCTCAATATGAAAAGAGCTGATCACAACCACTTCGGTTGGACTAACAATATTAGCCATCGAGGGATTAACTTCAGAGTCTAAATATTCAAACGAGACATCCATCACTGGCGACCAAGCTTCTTTGTAATCTTCAAAAATTAGCTTTAATAGCATTTGAATGATGCGGCGCTCTGTTGGTGTAAATTCACGACCTTCAATTTTTGCATGGTAACGACCATCACCACCAAAAAAGTTATCCACTAAAATAAAGACTAAGCGCGCTTCCATCGTAATAAGTGCTGTGCCTTTTAAAGGACGAAAACGCACCATATTCAAACTAGTAGGCACAAATAAAGTATGAATATACTCACCAAACTTTATCATTTGTATGCCGTTAATAGACACTTCTGCCGTACGGCGCATCATATTGAATAAACTGATCCGCATATGACGGGCAAAACGTTCGTTGACCATCTCCAGCGTAGGCATACGACCACGAACAATTCTGTCTTGCGAAGAAAAATCATAGTCTGAGGTGCCGTTGCCTGTATCGACAGCCTCTTCAACTATTTCTTCTTCTTCAACGTCATCAACACCATGTAGTAAAGCATCAATTTCGTCTTGCGATAATAAATCACTCACTGGCCATTCTCTTTTTTAGCTTAGTTTCTTTCTTCTAATATCAATACGTGCTGTCGCAAACAGTTATGCTGTTATTGCATAACAAAACCGGTAAAAAGCACTTTTTCAATCGTCTTATTACCTTCAACATCTGTCATTACTTTTTGTACTGCGGCAAGCGATTGCTGTTTAAGTGACTCTTTACCCGCACTCGTTGATAAATCATCAGCATTTGCCTGCGAAAAAACACCTAATAAAGTACTTTCAATTAATGGTACATGCATCTTGGCATTTTCTTCATTATCACCGCCACGTACCAAGAGTTGCACTCGAATTTCAACAAATCGATCACGAGCGGCACCAGGAACATTGAAACGAAATGGCCTTGGCATAGGTACGTAAAGTGCAGTGCCAATTTGGGCCCCTTCTTTTGCGACACCTTCAGCTTTAGGTGATTCACTATCCAAAGCTGAGTCAAGTTGCGCTTGCGTTACTGCGTCATCGTCACCTGACATAAAAAAGAAATAACCACCGCCAGCAGCAGCGAGTAAAACCACTGCAGCGATAATAATGATAAGCATTTTTTTCTTTTTACCACTACCGTCTAACTCTAATTCCGCTTCATTACCGTCGGCTTTATCTTTATCGTCTGCCATGAGTTGCCCTTTATTATTCTCTTAAATTTATTTTGTTAGCTTTATCTTTAGATAATATCCTTGAAATGCATCCTAGCCAATGTGTTTTCACTAACTTAATGCGATTTAGCTTAATTTCTAGTCATTTACCTATATTTATCACTCGTTATGCATAGTAATCGACAGCATTCATTGAGGCATTAACCATTCGCGCAGATAACGTTTGCTCTATCAAATCGTCAGCTTGGGCAATATTTTCGCCTTGCTGATGATTATGGTTTTTAGCGTCTCCTTCATTATCTGACTGTTGCGATTGCTGTTCAACATTCGCATCGCCAACATCAACACCTTGCTGCGCTAACATATCACGCAATTTATGCATGTTTTGTTCAATAGCTTCTTTCGCTTGCTGATTTTGTACCATAAAGCTCACCGCCGCTTGTTCATTTTGCAGATTAACCCTAACTTGCATATTGCCTAACTCTGGCGGATCTAGACTTATATCAAAGCGTTGCAGTTTTTGTGAAATCATCAACATGACTTTGTCTTTCACAGCGTCAGCAAAATCTTTACGGAAAATAGCAATGGTTTCTTGATGTAATTGAGCATTCGTTTTTTGCTGTTGAGGGACTTCTGCAGAAACCGCAGGGTTAAGAATATCAGCAGCTTGTTGCTCAACCACATGGTGAGCGACTTGCGTTGCTTTACTACTGACATCCGTAAAACTAGCATTCGCTGAAAACTCAGCTTTTAGCGGTTTAGTCATTTTTTCTGCTGTTACAGATTCTTCGCTTTCTTGAGCTAAATGGCTTTGTCCTTTAACCGATAACTGCTCTTGCGTTAAAATTTGCTCTTGGGCTTTATTCAAGGCTTGTCCAACAGCGTCACTTACTGAAGTACTCGTTTGCGCACTTTGATTGGCTTGATTAATGCGATAATCAGCTGATTTTTGATTGCTTCTCTGCTCTTCGCTAGAAGAGATTGCAGCTTGATTAGCTATGACTTGATTAGGATTAACAGGCCTGAAATCTTCTTTTTTATGCTCATGCTCAGCCAGCAGTTCAGGGTTTGTTTCACTATTAGCATTGATATCAACACTGCTATTAACCTTACTGTTGCCCTTATTCTCGGCTTGGTTAATAGTTGCTATTGAGGCTTGTTTTAACGTTGAACCTTGACTCTCATCTTGTGCTATTGGCTTACGTTGTGCTAACTCAGCAATCTTTTTATTCAATTCAGATTGAGTACTTTCAAATTGTGCAGCAGCATCAAGTACAGGTTTACCTTGTGATGCCTCTATTGGCTTGCCATTATTTATAGCTACATTTTCTGACTTGCTGATATTTGATATAGCGAGTTCACTCTGTTTTACCTGTTCTGCAGTAATCGCTGCCTTAACGCTTTCGTGAGTTTTGGATAGGCTATCTTGACTAGCACTATCTAGATTTTGCTGCCTGTATTTAGCAGCAGATAGGCTAGTTTCTGCAAGTTTTTGTCCCGCTTGAGCTGTTTGCAGCTCAGCATGAGCAACTTTATCTTTGCCAGTTAACAACATCTGCTCGCTAATTTCTCTCGCTACTGAGCTTTGAAGCTTGTCAGTAATTATCGGCTCAACGGGTAGTTTTGCTATCCCTTTATCAACAGTAGGAAGAGGAGCAGACGTACTTAACAGTTGCTTTTTATCAACAGTATTTTGTGCTAATTCATAGTCAAATTGTTCTGTCGACAACGCTGTAGCAAGCCCTGATAAATCAGCCACCAAGTTACTGCCTTTTAGCAGTAACTGCGCTTCATATAACGCTTTCTGCTCAGGAGATAGCTGCTCGAGTTGCTTGGCTATTAACTCAGGCTCAGTACGTAAAGTTTTATCTGCTTTATATAGGAAAGACATCAATTGCTCAGATGCTTTTAATGCTTGTTCGTCACTAACATTGGCTGTAGAAACTACGCTCTCTACATGACCATTATTGCCGCTTGCGGCAAGTTCTTGCTGCTCAGCATGTGATATATCATCACTTATTTGTCTTTCATTAGCGTTTGTATCATCTATTGCTTCTACATATTGCTCAGGGTCTTGATCGAGCTTTTCACTGCCACTCTCCCTGCCTGCTTTAGCCATGCTATCAACACCTTTTCTTTCCTCTGGGCGCTCCTGTCCATGAGTAAGGTGTTGCTCAATTAACTGTGAAAAGTCATCATTGCGCTTTGCACTTGCCAAAGCAGCTCCGTCATCAATGACATCGACACTTTGAGAAACATTAATTGGTAAGACATTGAGTTGCGACATAATTATTCCAATCACTAGTGTTAATAGCGAAATTAAAAACTAACGAGATAATCTACTTATTGTCTTTGAATATTGCAAAAAACATTCCAATTTCATTTATGTGATTTATTAGTGCAGTATCGGCTTGTTAAGCTTGACGACGGATAAATTGCTGGATGGCTATTTCATCAAACATATTTTGCTCTTTTTTATTGGCTATTTTAGTCTGTACTAACTGCCGTTTAGCCGATAACATCTCTACAGCTTGTACTTTTTGGCGCTGTTTAATCCAAAGTGATTTGCTTTGCTCAACCAATGCTTTTGCCTGTTTCATGGCAATCTCTACTTGTTCAGAGGCATAGTCAAGTTTACTGATAAAAGCATGATAATGATTGTAAGTAGCACTGTCTAAACCGACACTAGAGCGCTGACTTAAACGTTTCATATACTCTAAGCGATAATCGGCAACGCTTTGCAAACGAATTAAGTTTTGCTGATAATCATTTTCAGCAGCGCGCAATGTATTGGCGGCTAATTCTTCTTTACCTTGTTCAAACTTCAGTAAGGTTTCAAGTTGTTTTGTTGCCATGTTAACTCTCCAAAGACTTAGGCTGCTATACCGGTAATTTAAGCCGGCACGCCTTGATTAGCATTTGCTTGGCTATTTGCACTTGCAGCAGCAATGATTTCTTTTAACTGACCAATACTTTGCTCATAAGGAATAACTTCTTGTATTTGTTGCTGTAAAAAGAAATTAATTACAGGTACAACATTTATCGCTTGATCGATACGAGGATCATTACCTTGGGTATAAGCGCCAATAGCGATCAAATCTTTATTTTGTTGGTACACTGAATAGATTTGTTTTAATTGACGTGCAAGTACTTGATGCTCTTCACTGGCAACCATGGGCATAACCCTAGAAATAGAGCTTTCAATATCCACTGCTGGATAATGACCTGCATCCGCCAACTCACGAGATAAAACAATATGACCATCTAATATGGCTCTGGCAGCATCAGCAATGGGATCTTGCAGATCATCTCCTTCAGTTAATACCGTATAGAATGCGGTGATGGAGCCTTGGCCTTCCCCGCCATTACCTGCCCGCTCAACGAGTTGCGGTAATTTAGAAAAAACCGAAGGCGGATAACCTTTTGTGGCTGGAGGCTCACCAACGGCTAAGGCAATTTCACGTTGTGCTTGTGCATAGCGGGTTAGTGAGTCTAATAGCAGTAAGACATTAAGTCCCTGATCGCGAAAGTACTCACTAATTTGTACCGCACTTTCACACCCTTTTAACCGCATCAAGGGTGAATTATCAGCGGGAGCCGCAACCACTACAGAGCGAGCACGGCCTTCTTCTCCTAAAATTTCTTCAATAAACTCTTTAACTTCTCGGCCACGTTCACCCACTAGACCAACAACAATAACATCCGCAGTAGTACCTCGGGTCATCATCCCCATCAAGACACTTTTACCCACACCTGAGCCGGCAAATAGTCCCATTCGTTGTCCTTTACCAACACTAATAAAACTATTAATTGCCCTTACCCCAACATCAAGAGGCTCAGTGATAGCGCGTCTAGATAAGGGGTTTATTGGTTGATTATCATTAGCGTAATCACTATCAGACTCAATTGGCCCTTTGCCATCAAGAGGCTTACCAATACCATTGATCACTCGACCGAGTAATTTCATGGATAACGGTAGGTGTAACTTGGTTGATACGGGTAAAACACGCGCACCTGGTGAAACGCCGCGTAGACTTTCTTCTGGCATCAAATAGGTAATATCTTGAGCAAAACCAACCACTTCAGCCAATAAATCACCTTGCGCGGTTTCAACTAAACATTGGCTGCCAATGTGTGCTTTTACACCAACAGCTTCAAGCGTTAAGCCAACAACACGTACCAAACGTCCTGCGACACTTTCCTTAAAGGGGTGGACAAAGCTTTGACTGTTTTTTAGTCTTTCGCTGATGCGCAGGCTATCTACCATGTTTTACCTTTTTGTTAATTTATTGATGCAAAGCATCTTGCAAAAAAGACTCTAACACTTGCTTAAGTCGAGATTTCATTTGCAAATCAATGTTACTGGTACTGTTTTCTATCTGACAACTTCCAGGCGTTAACTGAGGTGCAGGTAATAAGTGCCAGCCACTGTCGATGAGGTGCTTTTCACCAAATTGTTGCTCAACCAATTTAACATCATCAGGATGCAAATAAATTTGGGTTTTTGCTTCATTGCTAGGTAAGGCTTTAATACCTGTACTCACTGCTGCCATTAAAATATCAGGATTTGTTTTTGCTTCCTGTAAGACCACAGCTTCTGTCAATTGAACCACTAAGTGAAGCAGTTGCTCTTCAACATTTTTTTCTACACTGGCTAGCGGTTTATCCAATTGATTTATCAAGCTTTGCCAGTGCGCAGTTAAAGCCTCAATACGCTCTTTACCTTGAGCTAAACCTTGCTCTGTACCTTCTTCTATCCCTTGAGTTGTTCCTTCCTCATGCCCTTTAGCTTTTCCTTCTTCATAGCCCTTAGCAAAACCTTCTTCTTTACCTTGATTAAAACCTTCTTCGTGTGCAGCTTGTCGGATCGCTTCTATATCATCAGCGGTAAGAGGCTGAACCTCTACTTCTTCCTCTTCTGGTGGCTCATAATGCCAATTAGCCCTTTGTCCAAATGCATTGGTGTGGCTTTCTTGCTCTGGGGTCGGCTTAGTTTCTACGTTAGGCAGTGACCATACATCTAGATCTTGTTGGTCGGCCTTGATAATACGAACGGCTGGTTTTTTCATTATTGCTTATCCTGCACACTCTTTGTCAAGCAACTGCCAAACTGACAATACTTATAAGAATTCATCGCCACCGCCACCGCCGCCAAGCATGATTTCGCCCGCGTCAGATAATCGACGTGCAATAGATAGAATTTCTTTTTGCGCGGCTTCCACCTCGCTGATACGTACAGGTCCCATAGCTTCCAGATCATCCGCCAGCATTTCTGCTGCTCGTTTAGACATATTGCTAAGAATTTTCTCTTTAAGGGCGTCATCTGTACCTTTGATCGCTTTCATTAAGGCATCTTGTTGCACTTCTCGCAATATTGCTTGCATACCTCTATCATCAACATCCGCTAAATTCTCAAAAACAAACATTAAGTCTTGAATTTGCTGACTCATTTCTTCGTCACTTTCACGAATAGCATCCATCAACATACCTTCTACATTGGTATCTAAATAGTTCATGATATCTGCAGCAGCTTTCAAGCCGCCCATTTTCGCAGCCTGTGCTCCGGCTTGACCAGCAAATTGTTTTTCCATGATCTCATTCAATTCTTGCAATGCTGCTGGCTGTACTTCTTCTAAGTTAGCAATTCGCATCATTAAGTCTAAACGCACTTTTTCAGTGAACTGACCAACAATTTCGGCGGATTGCTCAGGCTCTAAATAAGACAATACAATTGTTTGAATTTGTGGATGTTCATTTCGAATAATATTTGCTACTTGTTTAGAGTCCATCCATTTCAATGAGTCTAAACCTTTAGCGCCACCGCCCATCACAATTTGATCAATCAAATTACCGGCTTTATCTTCGCCTAACGCAGCCGTTAATGCCTTTCTAACAAACTCTTCACTTTGGAAACCAATAGTAGAGAAGTTTTGTATTTCATGGATAAATTGCTTATGAACCGCGGTGATTTTCTCTTGGGTAAAATCTTCCATAGCAGCCATTACTGTACCCACTTGTTGTACTTGCTTAGGCTCTAAGTGTTTTAAGATTTGTGCAGCATCTTCCTCTGATAAACTTAAGAGTAAAATACCTGCTTTTTCAGCGCCATCTAATTTGTCTACATCAAAACCTTGGGGAGCTGCGGCTAATTCACCGATTTCTTGGCTTTCATCACTCATCTTCGTTCAACCAACTTTTCACTACTTGCGACGACAATTCTGGCTCATTGGCAACTAACGCACGAACCGCTTTTAATACATCTTCATCTCGATGAAGATCAGGTAACTGTAAGCTACCATCAGGAGCGAAACCGACATTACCTGCATCAAATTCAGAGGTTAACATGTCCATCGTTTCGTCGCCTAAATCAATATGGCTATCCAAAGATTTATCACCATAATCTTCCGGCGTTCTATCTGGGTAAATTAGGCGTTTCAACATTGGACGGACAACAGCTAATATCAAGACGATAATCACTAAAGCGCCCATGACCAGTTTTAGCACCTTCATAAACCAAGGTTGCTCCCAAATAGGTACTTCTTCTACAACACCAAAATCTGAACGGCTAAAGGGAATGGTGATGACTTCTAAAATATCACCGCGTTGTAAATCAAAGCCTATACTCCCTTGCAACAATCGACGAATTGCCGCAATTTCAGCAACACTTCTAGGTATTTTTGCGGCTGCGGCGACTTGCGCCCCTTCTGCATTTTCAGCATCCGCATTAACAGGAGTTGCTGCTGTATTGTTTATATAATCAAGTGCAACAGAGACACTTACTTTTCGAATAATTCCCGCTTGTTGTTTCGTATGGCTTATGGCTTCATCTAGCTCATAGTTTTTTGTTGACTCACTATGCTTTCTACTTGGCAGCGTTTTATTTTGCCCTGTTGTTGCATCTTCAGGAATACTTGATTCAAGTGGTGGTTGGTTAGTTAACGCGCCTGGTATTCCTCCTAGTGCACCACCAATCGAGTTATCTTCAACTTTCATTTCACTACGTAAAGCCGGTAAATCTGAATTATAGCGACGCGCTGTCTCTTCGGTATGGGTAAAGTCCATGGTGACATCAACCTGAGCGGTATAATTACCTAAGCCCACAACCGGGATTAAAATATTGTCAATTTTCTCCATGTATTCCTGTTCACGCTTTTGCTCAATTTCAAATTCACCACGAGAGCGTGAAGATATTGAGTCTTGAGAGCCTGAATTAAGTAAGCGGCCATTTTGATCTGTCACGGTTACTCGGTTAGGACTTAACCCTTGAACAGCAGAAGCGACAATATCAACAACAGCATCAACTTCTTCTGCTGATAAAATTCGGCCGCGTTGCATAGTCAAAACAACGGTTGCTGATGGATTCTTTTCACGACGTGCAAAAATATTTTCTTTTGGGATGGCTAAAAGTACTTTAGCCCGTGAAATACTTTGTAATTGCTCAATCGTTTTAGCTAATCGTTGCTCTCGACCATACTTTAGTCGCTCTCGCTCCATACGCTGACTTACACCAAACCCCATGTCTTTCATCAACACATCTTCGCCTTGCGAGGGTTCATTGGTTAAACCTTCACGAGCAAGTAATAACTTTACATTTTGGTATTCATCGGCAGGCACTGAAATAGTATTATTTTCTTGACGATACTCCACTTTATTGGCATCGAGAAAATCCATTGTTTTGATTAATTGCTCTGTCGGTAACTTAGATAGAAATCGATAGTCTGGCTCGTTGGCTAAAATAATGACAAAAACAGCAATTGCCAAACAAATAGACAGCGCAACCACTAAGGTTATCTGACGTAAAATATCCACATTGCCCAATGCGGCTGAGAAGCCTGATTTCTGCTCTTGCATACCACCATGATCACTTGAATCACTAGCAATCATGTCTGTACTATTATCAGTTGCTACCATGGAATTTGTATCCGCCACTTAACTTCTCCGCTTACGACTTTATTTATTTTTTCAAACTCACATTTAAGTGAGAGTAAATCATCAAGAGCAAGGCGCTTGAATGAGTAATAGCGAGTCTATTGCGATTTAAAGCAACGCTGCTATTGGTTATTTAATCCGCTTAAATTAAACTGGCATGCTCATAATTTCTTTATATGCTTCTACAAATTTATTTCGAACTTGCACCGTTGCATCTAAAGCGATGCCCGATTTGGATGAGGCTACCATCACTTCAGCTAGCGTGACACTGCGATCGCCCATTTCAAACGCCATTTTTTTAGCGCCCGTATCTTGTTGCAATTCATTAACCGTTTTTAAAGCATCAGTAAGTAATTCACCAAAATTATTGCTTGACTGATTCACTTGACCTGTGGGGTTTACCGCTTGTAAATCACCGCCTACCGCAGGTAATTTGTTGCCTGTAGCTTGCAGAGACATATTTTGCATTTGGGCAAATAAGGAATTTGTTTTGATATCCATGATGGGCTCACTTGTGTCAATTTTTTGCTTTTTAAAGCAGTAAACAACGTATTAATAGTGATACTGCAAACATGGTGCCAATCAAGAAGGCTCTGAGGCCTTAACGAACAAAGGCTGTAATGTTTTATACATTACAGCCTTTTAATCATGCTTTTTTAGCAATATATTTACGCAGGTATTTGAATGCCAGAGTCTCGCATTCGAGCAATTTTATAACGTAAGGTGCGCGGACTAATCCCTAAGCGCTCAGCAACCTCTTTTCGGCTACCATGACAGGCCTGTAAGGTGTCAAGAATGATTTGATGCTCTTGGATCTTAAGCTCACTGCCTAATTTGTCATCTTGCACTGTTTGATTTTCGACCTTACTCACGCTTGCCGTTTCAAAATTTTCAATAAGTAAATCTTGAGCATCAATTATTTGGTTGCTATGCAAAATTAATGCGCGCTGTATAACATTATCCAGTTCGCGTACATTGCCCGGCCAATTATACGCGTTAAGTTTACTGCGCGCTGCAGGACTAAACTCGGCAATTTTTTCGCCACTTTTTTGGCAGTAACACTCAACCAAGTGTTGAGCTAACGGCAAAATATCATCAACACGTTCAGCTAACGGCAACCAAGTTAGCGGGAAAACATTAAGGCGATAATATAAATCTTCTCTAAAGTCCCCTTTACTGACCGCTTCTTTTAAATCTCTATTACTGGTTGCAATAACACGTACATCTAACTGAATTGTTTTTCTTCCCCCTAAACGCTCCACCTCGCGCTCTTGCAGCACTCGTAATATCTTTGCTTGCAGACCTAAATCCATTTCGGTTATTTCATCTAATAAAATTGTACCACCTTGAGCTTGCTCAAATTTTCCAGGACAAGCTTGAATAGCACCAGTAAACGCCCCTTTTTCATAGCCAAATAAAGTCGCTTCCAACATGTTTTCAGGAATAGCGGCACAGTTAATAGCAACAAAAGGCTGCTTTGCTCTTGGTGAATTGTTATGAACAAACTGAGATAGCACTTCTTTACCTGAGCCGCTTGGACCAAGTACCATCACAGAAGCTTCAGTTGTCGCAACTTTACGCGCAAGATTGAGTAGCTCAATACTGCGTTTATCAGCAACAATAGGCGTGTTTTCATTAACCATTGATGGGGGAATATATTGGCTCACCATATTAAGCAATACTTCTGGCGCAAAGGGCTTTGCAATGTAATTACATGCCCCATCTTTCATTGCCTGAACCGCATCATCAATGGTGGCATAAGCTGTCATTAACAATACAGGCATATTGGGTAATTGATTTTTAATACTTTTAAGCAATGACAATCCTGACATACCGCTCATTTGTACATCACTCACGATCAAGTCAACTTTATGATTTTTTAAAAGCAACAAGGCCGCTTCAGCAGACTCAGCTTCAACGCAGTGATAGTCAGCTAGGGTTAGTGTATCAATTAATGCCTCACGTAAACCGGCATCATCTTCTACTACTAATATTTTATGTTGACTCATTTTACGTCTCCTAACTTACTTTTAGTCAGTAATGGAAGTTTTAAACAAAAATGTGCCCCTTGCCCAGCTTTGCTAAGGTAACTTACTTCACCTTGATGTGCCTCAAGAACTGACTTAACTACCGCAAGACCAAGCCCTGTGCCTTTTGAACTTGAAGTGAAAAATGGCTCAAAAATTTTATTAACATCGGCTAAATCGATACCGGGACCGTTATCCTGTACACTGATATATACGCTATTTTGCTCAACATAAACTTGAATGTTAATCACAGCCGGCTCAGATTTAGCCACCGAAGCTGCTTGTAAAGCATTATGAATGAGGTTTTGAATAGCGCCGACTAAGGCATTTTTATTTGCCAGAATTTGATATTCTTCATTATTTGAATGCACATGCACTTGTGCTTTGGCTTTCGTTATAAGTGCATCCATTGCTTGCACAGAATCATCAATTAATTCATTAACTGATAGCGGCGCGACAACTTGTTCATTACCACTTTTAGAAAACAGCAACATATCATTGACCTGCTGTTCTAGATCATGAAGACGGGCAGTAAGCTTTTCTTGAAAAGTTGCTCGGGCACTATCTGCTAATTTTCTATTAGACAAATTAGCGCTATATAACATAGCTGCTGATAGCGGTGTGCGAATTTGATGGGCTAACGTTGAGACCATTTTTCCTAAGGATGAAAGGCGTTGCATTTGGCCTACTTTATCTTGTAATAATCGCGTTTCTGTCAAATCCGTGATCATAATTAATTGCCCAGGCTGATTTCCTAAGCTGGCAATTTCTAACTTAACGCGGCGGCCATCCTTGAGTGAGACTTCATGCCAGTCATCTGCTCTGGGCTTAAAAGATCGGGCAATAACATTAAACCAAAGTTGTCCTAAAATAGGCTCATCTAACAAGCTTCTCGCAACTTTATTAATTTTAACGACAACACCATTACCATCAAGCATTACCAAGCCAGTTGGCATCATTTCAATGAGCTGATCTGCCATTTGGGTCTGCTTTACTACTTGCTCAGATACTATAGGTTTAACTAATTTATTTGGACTTTTCTTTAATTGAGCCAGCTCATTACGCAAAGCGGCTAATTCTCCTGGAAAAGTTTCTTTGGCTAACATGCCTTCATCATTAAAGGAGACATTGGCAGGATTAAAAGTGTGAGTGGCATCGAAATGCTGTGCTAGTGCCATAAAACAAAGTCCAAATAAAGAATATATCTACTTGGAATAAAGCATTTTACATGCCATAAGTTTTAATTAATATTATCAATTACTTAAGATTATATTTCTATTTTGTTAGGTGTCAAACTATTGGCTAGGTAAAACACTACTCTTAATAAAGTAACAAAGTACAGTTTAAAACAAAAAGCATAAGGTGCTTTCGTTAGGCCAAAGGCCATGCTTAACAATGTAGCAAATTAATTTACACAGTTATCAACAGAGTTGCGGAAAATAAACTCCCGCATTGGGATACAGCAAATGGCGTTGCACGCAACTTAGCAGTGAAATGAGGCTATCAATATGCGGGGGAATACACCGCCTACAAGGTATTCAAAACCTAATTGGGTAGAGTCTCCAATTAGGCCGTAGGTTTTTGTAAATCATATTTGCGCATTTTTTCCACTAAAGTGGTTCTTCGCATGCCTAAAGTTTCTGCTGCGCGAGCAACGACATAGTCATGCTTCACTAGCGACTGTGAAATCAATGAAATCTCTAAATCTGCTAAATGATCTTTTAAATTAAGACCTTCACTAGGTAACAAGCAGACATTTGGCCCAACTAGGGGATTTTCTTCGCCAAATTCCTGCAGAGTTTCAACATTACTTTCATCTTCATCATCATAATCAAAGCCTGAAAATAACTCATTAATTGCATCTTGCTCTTGTAATTCTTCCGGGTACTCAGGTGTATACTCTTCAACTTCAATGTGCTGGTATTTCTTAGGCAATTCAGCCACATCGACAATTTGCTCGCCATACATAATCAGCATGCGTTCAATTAAATTAGATAATTCACGAACGTTCCCCGCCCACGGATGCTCCATTAACGACTCAATTGCTTTTTCAGTGAAACGTACCGTTCTATTTTGCTCATGCTCAAAACGCGTTAACAGCTCTTTTAGTAATAATGGGATATCTTCTTTTCGCTCACGTAGTGCTGGCGTTTCAATAGGGAAAACATTAGGTCGGTAGAAGAGATCTTCTCGAAAATCGCCTGACTTGATCATTTCTTCTAGGTTTTGATGTGTCGCAGCAATAATACGAACATCAGCTCTGATGCTTTTACTGCCACCAACTCGTTCAAAAGTTCGCTCTTGCAATACCCGCAGTAATTTTACTTGCATGGGTTGCGGCATATCACCTATTTCATCCAGAAATAATGTCCCACCTTCTGCAAGTTCAAAGCGTCCTTTACGTGCAGAGATTGCCCCTGTAAAAGCGCCTTTCTCATGACCAAACAATTCACTTTCAAGTAGCTCTCCAGGAATTGCTCCACAATTTACTGGCACAAAAGTTCCTGTTGCGCGTTCAGATAAGTTATGTATATTTCGTGCAACCACTTCCTTACCTGTGCCAGACTCACCAAGCACTAACACGCTAGCGGGAGTTTTTGCCACCTGTTCTATCAAAAAACGTACTTCATTCATGGCCTTACTCGTTCCAACTAACGAACGAAATAAAGCACTTGTGCCAAGCTTACCACCCATACGTGGCAATTTATTATGATATTGATGACAATGATGAATAAGCTCAGTTAACTGTGCATAATTCAAAGGTGTTGATAAATTTCCAATGACATTTGCGTAACCGTTGACACTACTCATATCGACAACATCATGCAGTAAAAATGGTATTTTAGGGTTGTTTTTAACAATATCAGCTGTCGTTTGAGAGATATCACCAGCCAGAATAACGGTGAGAAAATGCTCACTATCTTTAAATACTGCAGATGCTTCATCTTGTCGACATTGAAAGAAGTATTCTCCAACAAAGGATAATACCGTTGCCATTTGGTGCGATCTTGCACTGTCATTGTCAAGAACAAGAATTTGTTTATGCACCTGTAGTTGAGAAAGCGGTAAGTCAGAAGCAATTTGTGGCATAAGTAGAATTTTTTTTGTCGGTAATCTTAAAAATGATTTTAGCTGCTCATCACAATTAATCAACAAATATTTGACGGTTTATAACAAAAAATAGACAGTTTTTTGACTCGCTAGAGTAAATGAAATAAATAGTGTCTAAATTGCTGTAAAAACGAGCAAAATCAATAAATTTACCGTTTTGGGCATATAATTTGCTATATTAGAAACAAGTTAATATTAAGTTGGTTCGCTCCATACAAATTGCGAGAAGTATTATGACAACAATGTTTGATGATAAAAGTATTCTAATTACTGGTGGCACAGGCTCTTTTGGTAAAAAGTATGTTGAAACACTATTAAAAAATCACAAGCCTAAAAAAATTATCATCTTCTCACGTGACGAACTTAAACAATTTGAAATGCAGCAAGTATTTAATCAACCTTGTATGCGTTATTTTATTGGTGACGTTCGTGATAAAGAGCGATTAAACCGTGCTATGCGTGGGGTCGATTTTGTTATTCATGCTGCAGCAATGAAACAAGTTCCAGCTGCTGAATACAACCCCATGGAATGCGTAAAAACAAACATAAATGGCGCCGAAAATGTTATTGATGCCGCGCTTAATAATGATGTTGAAAAGGTTATAGCATTATCTACCGATAAAGCCGCTAATCCAATTAATTTATATGGCGCAACTAAGCTGGCTTCTGACAAAATATTTGTGGCGGCTAATAACATTTCTGGCGGTCATAAAACCACTTTCGCTGTGGTGCGTTACGGAAATGTTGTTGGCTCACGAGGCTCAGTAGTCCCCTTTTTTGAAAAGCTCATCAACGAAGGCAGCGATCATTTACCTATTACCCATATGGAAATGACCCGTTTTTGGATTACATTACAACAGGGTGTTGATTTTGTTCTAAAAAACTTTCAACGCATGTTAGGTGGTGAAATATTTGTTCCCAAAATTCCTTCGATAAAAATTTGTGACTTAGCAACAGCCATGGCGCCCAACCTTGAACAAAAAGAGGTCGGCATCAGGCCTGGCGAAAAGCTGCATGAAGTTATGTGCCCAGCAGATGATTCTTATCATACCTTTGAATATGAGGATCACTTTGTTATTGCCCCTAGCATTATATTTTCAAGTCGCAGTAACGACTTTACCATTAATGCAATTAGTGAGCGAGGTAAGCCTGTTGATCATGCTTTTGAATATAACTCAAAAAATAATAGCCACTTTTCAACAATAAGTGAAATTCAAGAGTTTAATAAACAAGCATGTTTATAAAGGCATAAGCTATGTTCCCAACAACTATGATCCCCTATGGCAAACAAAACATCAGTGATGAAGATATTGCTGCTGTGGTTGACGTATTAAAATCAGATTTTATCACCCAAGGACCAAAAGTTGTCGACTTCGAGCAAGCTATCGCCAAACAGTGTCAAGCAAGCGATCGCCAGCCTCCACATGCCATTGCGACAAATAGCGCGACCTCTGCACTGCATATTGCTTGTTTAGCGCTCGAAGTGGGTATTGGGGATAGTGTTTGGACATCGCCAATATCTTTTGTCGCCTCAAGTAATTGCGCCTTGTATTGTGGTGCTTCCATTGACTTTGTTGATATTGACTTAAATTCAGGAAACATGTGCCCACACGCCTTAGCAATTAAACTAGCCAAAGCAAAGCAAAATAATAGCTTACCTAAAGTTGTTATTGCTGTGCATTTGGCTGGGCAATCATGTGATATGAAAGCCATTAAGGCGCTTAGTGAGCAATACCATTTTGCTATTATTGAAGACGCATCGCATGCGGTTGGTGCCCGTTATAACAACACTCCAGTTGGAAGCAACCAATACTGTGACATTAGTATTTTTAGCTTTCATCCGGTTAAAATTATTACCAGCGCTGAAGGAGGAATGGCGTTAACCAATTCACCCGAGTTAGCCAAAAAAATGCATTCGTTACGCAGCCATGGTATCACCAGTGATCAAACTGAGATGACAGAGCAAAGTCACGGCCCTTGGTATTATCAACAACTTGCACTAGGTTTTAATTATCGCATGACAGAATTACAAGCAGCTTTAGGCGTTAGTCAAACAAGGCGCTTGTCAGAATTTGTCAAACAAAGAAATGCCTTAGCCAAAACCTATGATAATGCCTTCGCTAACAGCTCATTAACACCTCTAACGCCGAGTGTAGATACATATTCAGCCTATCATTTATATATTGTGCTGCTACCGTCATGCGATGATAAAACAAAAAATAAGGCGGTTCATAAACAAGTCATAGCCAACCTTAGAGCAAAAAACATTTGTGCTCATGTGCACTATATTCCTATTCACTTACAGCCTTATTATCAGCAATCGACACCTGAATTAGGTTTTAAAACGGGCGACTTTCCTGTTGCGGAAGAGTATTACAACCGTGCTATTTCTCTGCCTTTATACCCACAACTTAGCGCTCAAGAGCAACAATATATTATTGCTACTGTATTAGCCGAAGTTGATAATGTTAAGGAAGAAAGTAGCAAACTAACCAGCGCAGCAAGTGATGAGTTGTGATGAAATTAGCGTTAGGCACAGTACAATTTGGCCTTGATTACGGTATCAGTAATAAACAAGGACAAGTCGATAAGGCACAAGTCGCTGATATTTTAACTCAAGCAGCAAACTTAGGTATAGACACCTTAGACTGTGCAGGTGCATACGGAAATAGTGAACAAGTGATAGGAGCGCAACTATCTTCGCTTGCTCATCAAGCAAAATTTACTATTGTTAGCAAAATTCCTGCATTACATAGTCAATCAGATAACATTACAGAGCATTTCGAGCAAACCCTCACTGATTTACAAGTCGAAAACATAGATACATTACTTTTTCATCATGCTGACAACATACTTTTTCATCCTAATAGAGTTAAAATTTTTCAACAGTTGGAAGCTCTAAAAGCACAGCAGAAAGTAAAACGTATTGGTGCGTCACTTTATAGTCCTGAGCAGTTAATTGCTATCAGTGAGCAATACACAATTGATATTGCACAAGTACCATTAAATATTTTTGATCAACGTTTTATTACTAACGACATATTAACCCTTTGTCAGCAAAAGCATATCAAGCTACATGCTAGATCGTTATTTTTACAAGGCTTACTGCTTATCGAAGTCAATGAGCTAGCTAGCTATTTTTCTCCCTTTAAAGATAAAATCGATGCTTTCACATCACTGGCTGATTATTTAGGCTGCTCAAGACTAGCATTAGCGTTATCTATAGTGCCACATGGGATAGCTCCGTCTTTAAAACAGAGCGCAGATGAGATAATAGAAAAAGTTGTCGTCGGTGTTTGTTCAAGTGAGCAATTAATAGAAATAGTAACGGCCTACCAACATGCAAAAGAGTTATCTATCTCAACAGAAGAATTACAGTCATTAGCAGACAATCGACTTGAATTTATTAACCCAAGCCTTTGGAAGATATAATTAAATCATGATGGATGCCGCTGAAACTTTAGTTATTTTACAAGCACGTATGTCTTCTTCAAGGCTGCCTAATAAAGTGCTAATGCCAATACTTGACAAACCTATGCTTGCCCATCAA
This sequence comes from Colwellia sp., assembly GCA_026196955.1. Taxonomy (GTDB): domain Bacteria; phylum Pseudomonadota; class Gammaproteobacteria; order Enterobacterales; family Alteromonadaceae; genus Colwellia. The sequence goes on from JAPHTO010000031.1 coordinate 19,851, forward strand.
GTAGCAAGATTGTCAAAAATTAAAACGCCTCATAAGCTTATCATTGCCACCAGTGTTCAACCCAGTGACGATGCGATTGAAAGTTTATGCCAACAATTAAAGGTGAGTTGTTTTCGAGGCTCTCTTGATGATGTATTAGCGAGATATTTTCATGCCGCACAAGCTTTTAATCAGCATAATAATGTTAAAAACATTGTTAGAGTGACGGGTGACTGTCCACTGATTGATAGTGAAATTATTGATCAGGTTATTCAATTGTATGTATCCACTAAGGTAGATTATTGCTCAAATTGCGCACCAGCCACCTTACCTGATGGTTTAGATGTTGAAGTGTTTAGTTTTTCTGCATTGGCAAAAGCAGCCAAACTAGCCAAAAAACCTTCTGAGCGTGAGCATGTTACCCCTTTTATTCGAAATACCCCTGAGCTATTTAGCACGACAAATTATTATCACCAACCAGACTTATCTCACTATCGCTGGACAGTAGACGAGCCCCGCGACTTTGAGTTAGTCACTAAAATATATCAAGCACTTTTTGATAAAAATCCATATTTTTCCCTTGAAGACATTACTCGCTTAATTCAACAACACCCAGAATTAGCAATGATAAATCAAGGTATTATACGTAACGAAGGCTTACTCAAATCAGAGCGAGCTGATAAAAAAGCAGATGAATCACTATGAACAACAGTGCTAGAAAACAATTCTTACAATCAAACTTATGGCTTGAGCGCGCCGAAAAAACCATCCCTTTAGGCTCACAAACCTTTAGCAAAAGCCGCATTGCTTATCCTAACAATGTTTCACCTTTATTTATCAAGCGTGGTCAAGGCTGCCAAGTTTGGGATGCTGACGATAATCAATACACTGATTTTGTTAGCGGTTTATTGTCTGTTTCTTTAGGTTATTGCAATAAAGCAGTTGATGAGGCTGTTATTAAGCAAATCAAATCAGGCGTGACTTTTTCTTTACCACATCAACTTGAAATGGAAGTCGCCGAAAAATTAGTCGAGCTAATTCCTTGTGCTGAGATGGTACGCTTTGGTAAAAATGGTAGTGATGCCACTTCTGCCGCGATACGCTTAGCACGTGCTTTTACAGGTAAAGAGCACGTTGCCGTATGTGGTTATCATGGTTGGCAAGACTGGTATATTGGCTCAACCTCACGCGATCTAGGTGTGCCAGCAGCCACTAAAGCATTAACCCACCCCTTTTCTTACAATGATATAGCCTCGTTAAAGCAAGTTTTTAGTGACAATAACGAAAAAATCGCTGCCGTTATTTTAGAGCCAATGAATACACAGTTTCCAGAAAATAATTTTTTACAACAAGTAAAAGACTTGTGTCATCAACATGGCGCTGTATTGATTTTTGACGAAACCATCACCGGCTTTCGCTACCATATGGGCGGTGCGCAAACACTGTTTGGCGTTACCCCAGACTTAGCAACCTTTGGTAAAGGCATGGCAAATGGTTACCCTATTTCAGCCGTGGTTGGTCGCAAAGATATTATGAGCTTGATGGCAGATATTTTTTTCTCGGGTACTTTTGCAGGGGAAACCTTGTCGCTGGCAGCAACCCAAGCCACACTTGATTTTATGTTAGAAAATAATGTTGTAGAACACTTAACTACTATGGGTGATAAATTAAAAACAGGTTTATCTGAGATAATTAATGACATGCAAGCCCAGCAATGGCTAAGCGTTAGCGGCCACGCTGTTTGGTCATTTCTAAATATTGCTGCCCACGGCAAATATAGTGCTATTAAGTTAAAGTCACTATTTTTACAAGAAATGGCGCAACGGGGTTTCTTATTAGGTGGCGGTCATAACTTAAATTATGCTCATAAGAGTAGCGATATCGACGCATTGCTGACGGCTTATCAAGACGTTTTACCCTTATTAGCTGAGACCATTAAAAACGAAGATTTCAGCATGAAATTTAAAGGCGAATTGCTTGAGCCTGTATTTAAGGTCAGGTGATTGATGAATATCGATAATAAAGCAAATAATTAACATGCATATAGCTTTTCGTGTTGATAGCTCGACCATTTTAGGTCATGGTCATGTGATGAGGTGTTTAACCTTAGCACAAGCCATTGTACGCGCCGAAAAACACCCTAAGATCAGTATTAGCTTTATCACTAAAGCCAATCAAGGCAATATTAACCACTTGATCTGCAAAGCGGGTTACCAGCTAATACTGCTTCCTACAGGTGACATTCCTATTAGGCAAGAAGATAGCAATACTTGGCTAGGCTGTACGCCTGAGCAAGACGCATTACACACTATCGAGGCAATGAAAGCTTTAGCTGAAATTGATTTACTCATAGTAGATCATTACGCGATAGCAAAATCATGGCATCAACTTATTAAACCATTTTGCCGACAATTGATGGTGATTGACGATTTAGCCAACCGTTCACTCGATTGTGACGTTTTGCTTGATCAAACACTTAATCGCCAAGCGAGACAATATCAAGCATTAGTTCCTGAGCATTGCCAACTGCTGTTAGGGCAAAACTATATGTTATTACGCGATGAGTTTTTATTATTAAAGGCACAAGCTAAACGTCGCCGTAAACAGCAAAGTAAGCAGTTAACACACGCAAATATCCTGATCACTATGGGGGGAAGCGACCCTGACAATCTTTCAGAATTAGCACTACACGCGATTGAAAAGCTCAAGGTTGACTTACCAAATATCAGCGCTACTTTAGTCATATCAAGCCAGTCTAAACACATTGACGCTATACAGCAGCAACAAAAGCGCCTTTCTTGGTGTCAGCTTATTACCGACAGCCAGCATATGGCCGAGTTAATGTTACACGCTGATATTGCCATTGGCGCAAGTGGGACAACAGCTTGGGAACGCTGCTGCTTAGGTTTACCTTGCCTTACAACAATCAATGCACAAAACCAGCAGCTTATTGCTGAAAACTTGACTAGCGCTGGCGCGACGATTAATTTGGGGTGGCATCAACAAGTCACGCTTGATGCGATATCTGAACAACTTAGTTATATACTTAATAATGCCCAAGCGTACTTATCTTTCGTCAATAACTGTTTCGCTGCTTGTGATGGCAAAGGTGCCAACAGAGTAGCTAAAAAATTACTGCAAAGATGCTAAACGGAGAAGCCATAATATAAATATCCATAACAAACACCAAAAGCTTTTTACATGATAATTATTTTATCTTACCCTTTGAAAAGGCTAGATTAAGCAAAAATAGATTAACCCCAGAACAAATCACTTTAATAAGTAAAACGAAACTTGAGATTAACATGACTGATAACTTCATCACCATCAATGGTAGAAAAATAGGCCCCGCATTTAAGCCCTACATCATTGCTGAATTATCAGCCAATCATAATGGTAAAATAGAAAAAGCACTTGAGAGTATTGAAGTTGCAGCAAAATGTGGTGTTGATGCGATAAAAATTCAAAGTTATACGCCTGATACTATGACCATTGACTGTGATAAAGAAGACTTTCAAGTGCAAGGCGGTTTATGGGATGGTTATAAACTTTATGATCTTTATGATTGGGCACAAACCCCATTTGAATGGCATGAACAACTTTTCAATAAAGCCAAAGCCGTGGGCGTAACATTATTTTCTACCCCGTTTGATGAAACGGCTGTCGATTTATTAGAGTCGCTAAACGCCCCTGCTTATAAATTGGCTTCTTTTGAAATCACTGATTTACCCTTAATTAAACGCATTGCAAAAACCGGCAAGCCTTTGATTATTTCAACTGGCATGGCAAATTTAGAAGAAATATCAGATGCCATTAACACCGCAAGAAACAATGGTTGTCAGGAGTTGGTAGTGCTACATTGCATTAGCGCTTACCCTGCACCGATTGAACAAGCAAACTTAGCGACAATTGCCGATATTAGTCAACGATTTAACGTGATTGCTGGCCTTTCTGATCATACATTAGGCACAGTAGTGTCAGTTACTAGCATTGCCTTAGGCGCTTGTTTAATTGAGAAACACTTCACCTTAGATAGAAATGATAAAGGCCCTGATTCCGAGTTTTCATTAGAGCCAAGCGATCTAGTGCGACTAGTCAATGAAACCAAAGCAGCTCACCAAGCAATAGGTAACGCTGGTTACGAGAGAAAACCCGTTGAAGAAGCTAGCATGAAGTTTCGGCGTTCGCTATATTTTGTCAAAGATATTAAGCAAGGTGAGATTATTACTGAACAACACTTAAGCAGAATACGACCCGGTTACGGTTTATCTCCTAAGTACTATCAACAATTACTTGGCAAAAAGGTCAAGCAAGACATCTCCCGTGGTACGGCGACATCTTGGGATTTAATTAAACAAGAATAGCGGAGCTCATTCGTGATTACGACCCAAAAATCAAACGCTATTTTATTCCTCGGAGACTCACAATCGCCGTTGCTTCATTGGTTAGCAGAGCAAGAAAGTAACCTGATACAAACCAGTGACAAAATAACGGCTGACTTCATTAAAACAAATAATATTCAATGTATTATCAGTTATGGCTATCGGCATATTATTAAAAGAGATGTATTGGATATATTGCCGAGTAATGTTTTTAATTTGCATATTTCATTGCTTCCGTGGAACCGCGGGGCAGATCCAAATTTCTGGAGTTTTATCGATAATACCCCCAAAGGCGTGACTATCCATCATATAGATGAAGGAGTTGATACTGGTGATATCATTGCTCAGCAAGAAGTGACCTTTACCAGTGCAAAAGAAACCTTAACCAGCTCATACCAACTATTGCAGCAAACAATAGAGGCACTATTCAAACTACATTGGCCTTCCCTCAAAAAAGGCGTTGGGCAACGTAAAGCACAAGTTGGCAAAGGTACAAGTCATAGAGTTGGAGATAAAGCGGCATTGGCGCACCTATTAACTGAAGGTTGGAACACGCCAGTCACGGTATTAGAGCGTCATGCTAAAAAAGCTCAAAAAAAATAAATTTATTTAAATAAAAACAAACAGTAAAGTAGATAACACTTAAAGCCTTGGCATCTAACTTGCTAATTTAACTATATATTGAAAACATCCAGTAAACGTTTAGAGATTGGACATATAATCATGCAAAAATGTACCGCCTGTAATTTACCTGAAACCTATGAAACCATTGAATTTGATGAAAATGGAGTCTGTAATATATGCCGTCAAAAACAGCATAAAGATCAAAATATAGATTGGCAAAAGCGCGCCGAGATGTTGGCACGCGTAGTGGAAAAGCATCGAGGTAAATACGAGTATGACTGCATTTTACCCTTCTCAGGGGGGAAAGACTCTACCTATACTCTTTGGTATTTAGTAAAACATTTTAATATTCGTCCGCTTGTTGTGCAGTTTAATCATGGCTTTATGCGCGATACTTTATTAGAGAATAATCAACGTACTTTCAAAAAGCTTGGTGTTGATGTTATTTCCTTTACCCCAAATTGGAAGCTAGTGAAACGATTAATGTTAGAAACATTGGTTCGTAAGGGCGACTTTTGCTGGCATTGTCATACGGGAATTTTTGCATACCCTATGCATATTGCCTTGAAATACCAAGTGCCATTGATTTTCTGGGGAGAGCCTTCATCGGAATACACCGCTTATTATAATTATGAAGATGATGAGGTAGAGCAAGTAGATGAAACGCGCTTTAATCGCTTTATCAATTTAGGTATAACGGCAGAAGACATGTATTCGATGATCAAAGATGATTATCAATGTGATCCTCGCGAGCTTACTCCTTACACTTATCCTAAACTTAGAGATTTGAAAAAACTTAAATATCAGTCTGTTTGCTTAGGCTCTTATATCCCATGGGATGTAAAAGCCAATACTAAGCTAATTGAAGACGAGCTCGGTTGGCGTGGCGATCAAGTAGAAGGTATGCCGTGGGACGAATACCCTTATGAAAAAATAGAATGTTCAATGCAAGGCATGCGTGATTATATAAAATATTTAAAACGGGGTTATAGCCGTGTTAGCCAAATGACAGCGCTTGATTTACGTAACGGTAGAATAGCAAAAGAGCATGCAGACAAGTTAATTGCAGACTATGAAGGCAGAAAACCACCATCACTCAACTTATTTTTAGAGTATTTAGGGATCAGTGAAGATCAATTTAACCATATTGTTGCCAAAACCGTAGTCCCGCCTTTTAAACCTGATTTTGAAGGGATGGAATATGCCCCTAAAACCAGTGATTTTGACCGCTGGTATCGTGAAGATCCACAAGACAGAGGCATAATAGCCAAGAGCTCGGTGTAATAAAATAGCATGATAGGTATCCTTAATATTGGTTTAGGCAATGTGCAATCTGTTTACAATGCTATTTATGAAAATGGTTATGATCCGGTATTTATAAACACACCTGAACAGCTAGCTGATTTGAGTCACTTTATATTACCCGGCGTTGGTAACTTCAATGCGGTTATGAAACGTCTAGAGCAGCTTGGCTTTGTTAGCGCAATCAATGACTTAATTGCTCGTGGCACACCAACCTTAGGTATATGCCTTGGGATGCAACTACTGGCAACAACAGGGGTAGAAGGGGGTGAGATTAAAGGCTTAAACGCCATTAGTGCCAAGGTGCCAGCCATAACGCCTCTTCAGGGCTTAAGAGTGCCTCATGTTGGTTGGAATGAAGTTAATTTTTGCCAAAAACATCCTGTTTTTGAAGAGATCAAAGACGGGCGAGATTTTTATTTTGTTCATAGCTACCATGTAACATGCCAGCACAGTAAAAATGTTATTGCCACGACAGATTATGGAGAGAGTTTAACTTGTGTTATCGCCACTAAAAACGTTATTGGTGTACAATTCCACCCAGAAAAAAGTCAAAAGAATGGTATGCAACTACTCGAAAACTTTTGTGAATGGGATGGCTGCTTTGAACAAAACACGTAAAGTGGAAAGAGTTAATGCTTAAAAAACGTATTATTCCCATGATGCAACTGCTTAATGAGCAGTTAGTGAAAACCTGTCAATTTGACAGTTGGCGCAATGTCGGCGATCCAGTAAAAAGCGCGAGTGTTTATAACTCTCAGTACACAGATGAATTAGTATTACTCAACATAAATCGAGAAAACCGCAGTCTAGAGCAATTGGCTCAGCTTATTCCTGATATTGCCCAAGTAAGCTTTATGCCCTTATCTGTTGGCGGGGGTATCAATAGCCTTGAGGATGCAAGCTATTTGATCAATCAAGGGGCTGATAAAATAATCGTTAATTCTAGTGTCTATCAAGACCCGACACTTATTACTCAAATAGCCACCAAATTTGGTCAACAAGCTGTAGTGGTTAGTATAGATATTAAAACAACCGAACTTGGTAAATATCAACTTTATTCACACTGCGGCAAACAGCTGGAAGAGATCAGCTTAGCTGAGCATATTAACCAGTGCCAGCAAGCAGGTGCTGGAGAATTTATGATCCAATCTATTGAGCATGACGGTATGATGTCAGGCTTTAATATTCCTTTATTGAAACAAGTAATGTCGCTCGCTACCATTCCTGTTATAGGCTGTAGTGGCTCAGGTGATTATCAACACTTAAGAGAAGCTTTTGTTGAAACAGACGTTAGCGCACTGGGCTGTGGTAGCTTATTTAACTTTTCTGATAGCAATCCTATTCGCGCTAAAAACTATCTTACTAATTATAATATTCCTTTTAAAAAGGTGTAATGATGTTGCTACCTACTCATAACAAGCAAACAGTGCCCGTTAATTTTTCAGCGTTAAAAAATATAGTCTTAATTGGCGGCGGTGACTTAATGGCTGCTAGCGCCAAAATATTTCATACTTTGGGTTTCAATGTCACCATTGTTGCAGCCACTCGTCATATCAATGAGCAACTAGTATTAAACAATGAAACATTCAGTCAGGCTTGCCAACCATACGCTATTGCTCAACATACAATTAGCGATATAAACCAGTTAAGCAAGCAACAACTCAATGACATAATACCTGAAGATGCTATGGCAATCTGTTTTGGTCCAGCTTGGGTGTTTAACAAGCAAATCATACAAACTTTTCATTATGGTATGTTTAATATTAATGCTATTCCTATTCCGCATTATTTAGGTGGCGCTCACTATACTTGGCAATTACTCAATAACAATCGTGATGGAGGGTGCTTTTTTCAACAAATAACCGCACAAGTCGATCAAGGAGATATATTTGCGAAACACCAATTTAGCATTAGCCAACAAGCAAGCACACCGCATGAATATTTTGTAGAAAATATCAAGCAAGGCGTTATTTTTATTGAAGAACTCGCACAAATGTTTATTCAAGGTGTTACTTTTTCACCTACTGCCTACGCCCCGTTAAATGACGATAGGCTTTATTTACCGCGTTTGAGAACAGATAAGCAAGGCTATATAAACTGGCAATGGAGCGCAGCAGATATTGTCAGTTTCTGCCAAGGTTTTGATAGCCCTTATCTGGGTGTAGCCAGTTTTATAGCCGATAAAAAACTGCGCTTTAAACAAATGAAACAAGTTAACCTAACGGATAATAACCATAATGCCATAGCTGCTATGCATCCCTTTTGCTCAGGCCTTATTGTCAGAAAAGTAAAACAAGCTAACAACACAACGATTATTGTTGCCGCACAGAATGGCTTTATTGAATTAGGAGATGTAATCGATGAACAAGGTGTTTGTGTAAAAGCGAGTTTAAAAGAAGGTATGCGACTACATACCCCACAAAAGCTACTTGATGAAGCATTAGCATATCAAGTCGTCATTGATGGCTCAGGTTTTAAGGATTAGCCATATGAGTGTACTTTCTTTAGTTAAAAAAATATTCCCTTTTAGTTACTCCATAACAGGTAGTGGTAACGATAAAGCTATTGCTCAATATAGAGATGAGGTTAATTTTACTGTTCATGAATATGCTTCAGGGCAAACTCTAAACGGTTGGTTCATACCACATGCTTGGCAGGTCAATACCGCCTGTATCTACCATGGTAATAATCTTATTTATGATGCAAAAAGTTCACCGCTTGGCGTTGCCAGCTTATCACCCAGTTTTTGTGGAGAATTATCACTCAGTGAATTACAAACACACTTAGCCAGCAGTGAACTATTACCTGATGCGATATTATATCAATGGCAAAATTTATATCGTCCAAAAGAGATGTCTTGGGGGATTTCTATACCTCACAAGCTCAGAGAACAGCTAGAAGATGTTAAATACCGTGTAGAAATAAAAACAGAATTAACGCCAAGTACCATGAAAGTACTTGATTACTTACTGCCAGGCGAAAGTAAAGAGACTATAGTAATCAATGGTCATAATTGTCACCCCTTTCAGGCTAATGATGATATTTCAGGCTGTGCGGTTGCCATCAGAGTAATACAGGCTTTAGAAAAAAAATCACTCAAGCAAAAGCTAAAATATAGTTATCGAGTCATTATTGCGCCTGAGCTGCATGGTCCTATGTTTTGGCTAAATGAGATGAGCCAAGAACAACAAGACTCTCTCAAGGGATGTATATTACTAAAATCTGTAGGCAATAAAGCCAGCATGCGATTACAGCGTAGTTACTTAGGCAATCAAAAAATAGATCAAGCAGCGCAGTCTGCTTTTGCAAACCAATATGGTGAATTTGAACAAGGGGAGTTTCGAAGTATCTATGGTAATGATGAAACGGTTTTTGAAGCACCGCCCTATAATATTCCTACCATTTCATTAACACGCTGGCCATTTAATGAATACCATAGCGATCTAGACACACCTGAAACACTGTCCGAGCAACATTTACAAGACAGTGTCGATTTAGTGCTTAATATTATTGAACACTATGAAAATGATAAACCAAAAGAAATCACAAAGCCTAGCCAACACAGCTCAACAACGTCGAAGCAAGATGCCCCGAATCAGTACTACAAAATTAATTTTAAAGGCTTGGTGTGTTTATCTGCATACGGCTTGTATAAATCAGTTCCTCCAGTAAGTGAAGCAGGTGTAGATTACAACTCTCTACATGGCCGTTGGAATAAGTTAATGAACTGCTTGCCAAGAGATCTTGATAATAATATGACCGTAAATGAGTTAGCAAAAAAATATCAATTGCCCTATGATGAAATTCAACATTATTTACAGCAATGGCTTGAACATGGCTTAGTTAAGATTGAAAATACCCCTTAAAGTCCAACCTACTATTGATGGCTAAAAAATGAGTTCAATTAAAATATCAAGTGCGCGAGTACCTTCAGTTTATTTACAAAGTATTTCTGAGCAAGATGCGAGCAATGAATATGTGCAATGGCTCAATGACCCTCTGGTAAATCAATATTTAGAAACACGCTTTTATCCACAAGACTTGTCTTCAGTACTTGATTTTATTCGTAATATTATCGCAAATCCCAATGAGCATTTATTTACCATTCGTTTAACAGAAAACAATAAGCATATCGGCAATATTAAAATTGGTGGCATAAACACTCATCACAATGTTGGCGATGTTAGCTTATTTATTGGCGATAAAAATGCGTGGGGTAAGGGCTTGGCCAGCCAAGCCATTCAATTGATTTCTCGCTATAGTATTGAACAACTGCACTTAAGAAAACTCTGCGCTGGTGCTTACCAAGCTAATGTTGGCAGTACTAAAGCTTTTTTAAATTCAGGTTATCAGCGTGATGGTGTGCTGGTTGACCATTATACATTTAACGGCCAACCAGTAGATTTAGTGCAGGTTTGCATATTTAATCATCAACTTGAACGTTTGCCTGAAATAACTATTCAGTAACAAATATTTCTTTAAACATGGCAACAACCTGCGCCACTGTGGTGGATTTTACGTGGCGAGTGTCTGTTTCCCATGCATCTTCAACACATTCAGTCACTAGTTCATAACTTGGCAAATAATAGATGTCTTTGTTATTACTAACAAGTTGATCAGCGGCAACACGCAATACCGCTTTTGAATGACAATTAGCGCTAATAATATGCTGTTCATCCGCTCTGCCTGTTGCTAAAAACGGTATGGGTGAGACACTAATAATTAACTTAAAATCAGGGTTGTGCTGCTTAATAATATCGAAAAAACGCTGAATGTTTGCCACGTTTTCTTCAACACTCAATGTTTTATGTTTAACAAGATGATACATATTTTCTCTTGGATTACGCGACATAACAGTGCCATCTGCTAATTGCCAGCACTCATTTAACCCTAACGTCACAACAAACACTTGGCATTGTAAAAAAGCCTGTTTTACCGCTTCAACATGCTGTTCATAATCAGCTAAGTATGCTTGTTGTGAGTTAAAGGCAACATTTTCACGGTATGGGTCTAATAAACACCCTGTGTCAGACTTGATCAAAAGCTTATTAAATGTTCGTAAACCAAAGGCCTTCTCTGCTAACTGGCAAAAGCTTGGCGTGTTAAACAAAATACCATAATTGGCACAAAATTTAGCAATGGTATCTCCTGGTGTATAACCGTCAACCTGCATGCCAGAATAAGGATTATCGTTACGCTCTGTAATCACATAGTTATACCCTTCTTGCTGAAAATACTTAGCTATTTCGAAAGCAAAGCAACTTCCCGCAGAGCCAATAGCCGTATTCATATCCATAATCGGCTGCTTTTTTGCGTAAGGTAACATGTCGTATTTAGACTGTGGGTGTTTTTCGTGCTCTGGGTTTGGCCAAAAAACGGCATTTGGATTTGGCTTATTACCTAGCGCGTAACGACCCATGCTATCAATAAAGTTAGTTTCATACTCTGCAAGATCTGATAATGCATCTAGCCACTTGGCTTCCATCAATTTCTCTGGCGACAATTGCTCAATGATAATTTTTTTCACTAACTTTAATAGCGCAAAAACAGAATGGCATTCGACTAAATTTGGATCGACTTTTTTAATATGATTGGCAATGGCGACCGCAGTACTCAGTTTTTCAATTATATTCGCTAATAAATATTCCACATGCTCGAAATTCTCAATGCTATGAGCTAAGCCGATCTCAATATGTGCATTGGGCTGCATAGTTTTCTCAGTAATTTTGTTACTGATTTGAGTGAAATCTCGAAAATCTTGACAGTCGTAAATTGGAAAAAAATATTCTTCGGCCACTTTTTTCCAATGTAGTTCACTGGGGACGATACAAAAATTTAGCGCATACCTTGGTACACCAACTTTTGGTGGGATGGCCCGGTGAGCTAATTGGTATGGATTAAATATGACTGTATCACCTACATTCGCCTTAACCCCTTTCGGCTGATAATTTATATCAAAGTGTTGGCATAAAGGTTCAATGTCAATATTACGCTCATGCATTTGATTAAATATATAACCAATATCTTTTAACGCTAAAGTCGATTTTTCATCAAGATAACCAGTATCGCTGCCATGCTCTTCATAACCATTAAGGTAAGTGATTAGTTTTAAATGTTTAACAGGGCCACCATCACAGTGCCATTTGGTAGAATACCACTCTTCCTCATCATCAATGTGTACTTTATTGATAGACCACCAAAAAACACAATACTCACTATCGAAATAAGATCTAAGGTGTTCATCTACTTCTTCGGTGAGTACTTGTGGCAATATCACTTCTAGCACAGAAGGATGCTGAATTCCTTGCTGATCATTTTCAAATTCGGTTATTAACGACTGGCAAAGCTCTTGCGGGATATGATTACGTAAAACATGAATATGTTCATGCTTCAGGGGAGTCGCAACAGAATCACGTTGATAGGCCGATTGCGCTCTGTTAGAAATAGATTGATAGCCATGCTGGTGCTCAAAAAGCTTAAAAATTTCTTTATCAGCGTTCGGCATCAAATGGTAAATATGATCGCCAATGACTATTTTCTCTTCCCTTAAATCTTCTGCTGGCATTGCTTGCCCCTCTTCTGAGATAAACTTTTTCTTTAAAGAATAATAAGCAATACCTATACCAATAAACTACAATTGCATACGGTTTAAACAAGGCTAATACAGCTCTCAGGGCTTAGTCGTTCCACCAATCTGACGTTGTAATGTGGGGAACTAAATAATTCTCTTGATAATAAATAGGCGCTTCAGTTAAAAAGTTTTGAAAGTGTTGCTTAGCTTTATTAAAGTCTGCAACGGCGACACTTTCATCACGCGCTTCATACAAAATTCGCATCAACATTGCTTGATAGTGTAAAAGCGTACCATCTAGCAATAAAGAAAAGTGGGTATAGTCCCCTGTTTCTAACTCTGCTGCTGCTCTTGATTGCGCTCGGATCATGGTTACGCCTTCAGAGAGGCTTGTCACAGGCTTATCAATTACATCGCTCAAGTTTTGGCAAATTTCTGCAAACTTTTTACAATCAACTTTTTCAATAACACGTTGATAAAGTGCATGTTCTTCATCTAACCAAGCTGAGTGTGTATATGCATCATCAACCAATTGCTTTTTATCAATGTCAACTTTATGGCTTAAATCAATGACTCTCGCAGGTTTCGCTTTCGATATTTTTGCACCATCGCTTAAATTAACACAGTGGATATCTGGACGAGATGCCAACAGTTTTTCAATCATAGCGCGCGACATGTTGAAAAAATCATTACAAACAAACTCACCGCCAAAGTTACCTTCAATACAGTTTTGTGAGTCTTCCGTTAGGTATAACGAAAGATCTTCCCCGTCTTTATTATAATAAATACTTTTTGAGCTATGATGCTGCCCCCCTTGCTTGTGACCTAAATCAACGCCGAATAAATAAAACTCTCTAAAACCTAAATAATATCCCATGGAGATTGCAGTATTAGAAACGGTTGGGTTTATATATACAGTCGGTTCAAAAAGATCTTTACCAATAACATCATTAACAATTATATCGGTTGAAGGCTCTCTTGATTTGGGGCACATAATAGCGCGATCAAATAGTTTAAAGGTTTCAGGGTGTACTGTTGATGGAGCCAATAACATATGGGTGCGCACTAAATCAGCATTACCATAATCTTTAACTTTTGCGGCTACCGGCAAGGTTCGCTCTTGCTCACAATGAAAATCAACTTTTATACCGTAATTCATCAAGGCGCTCATCGCTGAGCCACAACTAATGATGATAGCTTTATCTTGATATTTTTTAACCAGCTCAATACTTTGATCTAGAGAAGGACCATTACCAACAATAAAAACAGGTACATCCGTCAAGTTTTCATTAAATTGTGCTGACTTTTTTAATAGCGGAATATTGCTTTTTAAATTACTCAGTGTGTGAGATAACGACATAACACCGTCATCAAAGAATCCCCAACCTTGGATCATTTCATAAAAACGGCTTTTATAAATTCCCAATAATTTTTCAATTACGGGTGAGTGATAATGTACATAACCAAAAGTCTTTACGACATCATAGCGACCATTTTGATATGTTTGATATAACAAGTCATCGAAGAATTCATTATCTTGCACACCAAGAGACAAGTGCAAATTACATTTTTGCGTATTTAAATGATCAAAAATATATTGCCAATTAGCTGTGTATAACGAGGCATAAAAGAGATCAATCTCTGGCTCAATAATGTATAAGTTATTAATTTTATGCTGGTTAATCAATAACTCAATATGATAACCAGCTCCAGCACCAAACAACACTAAAGAGCCAATAGTTTCTGGTAAGCCTTTATTAGGAGAGTTTTCTTGCTCAACTCTATTCGTCAATATACGAAGCACTTCATTTAGATGCGTTGAGTGAATAAAGTTTCCTCTATTCTCTTCGTTCATTTCAAAAGTTGAATGCGTTGACTGAGGCGATTGCTGGTATTGTGTTAACTGCGCTGTAGCCATCAAATAGGCAGGATATTGATAAATATGCTGCTGGATTTCTTCATCAAAAATATTGGCAAAACCATCCACTATTTCAATAAAATATCGACTAGGCTGGTAGTCTTTCACAACGTCATATACTTCTGGAAAGTATTCTTGGAGTGCAACAAGATTTTTTTCAAATTGGGCCAATAATATATCTTCATTACAAGCAAGCAACGACATAGTATCAGCTATGCTCTGTAGATTTTCTTCTGTTTCCGTTGACTGAGTTTGCCCTTTTAATTTGTGCTCAACGGCATGTGCTTTTTCTTCTAATAAGCGAATTTTTTCAACAAGCTCTGCTTGCGTAGGGATATTTTTTGACAAAATGATTAACCTTAACGAGAACAACTTAGCCTAGAATGGTGACTATAGCGCTTCTAGGACATTTTGGAAACTAACGATAGTTTGCTTGGTATTGCTTTAGGGCAAATTTAGTTTTTGATTGTTTTACACTTTTCTGCAAGATGACGGCTTTTTTTTCATTAAGCTGCTCAATAGCTGCTTGATCTGTTTTTAACATCCAAGCAACTAATTCGGCATAATGCTCAACTAATGCTGAGTGCTGCTCTTCAGGTTTTGAAGACTGCATAGCTTGATCTAACGCTATCAACCGTTGATGCCGTTGTGCTAGCGCTTGCTGACATGAGGTGATTTTATCTTCAGAAGTCAATTGAGCGGCAGACAAGGTCAACCGCCTAATTTCATTCATTTGCTGTTCAACAGTATCAGTCATGAGAAATCATCATTCTTGCTAAAATTAACCTTGTTGCTCTTTAGCACGTAACAATTGGTGACCTTCTGTTTTATCTGCTTCAGACATTTCAGCCCAAGCATCTCTTAATGGTTTCAATAAAGAAATAACTTCATCCAAAATGCCAACATTCAACGTCGCACTGGCATTCATTAAGCGATCGGCACAGTATTCATATAGCGCATCAAAGTTAGCTGATATTTCAGGTTGAGCATCATTATCAAGTGATGTTCTTAACGAATTGATAATATTAACAGCTTTGGTGATTTTTTCTGCTTTGACGGTAAAATCTTTTCGCTCAATTGCACCTTTAGCAAAAGCAATACTTTCCAATGCGCCATTAAATAACATTAAAATAATAGTGTGCGGCTCTGCAGCAAGTAAGCTACTTTCACGATTTACATTTTGATAGGTTTTTAAATTACTTCTCATTAGATTCACCTTAGTTAATTATTAGTAATAACTACACTGCTAATCGTCACTATTTCCAGTAATATTAGATAAAGATGACTTAACATACTCAGCTGTAGCATTATACCCTGCTAAAGTTGCATCAAGGGCAGTAAAACGCTTCCTCAATGTTTCTTCATAAGAGCGCAACCTCTCTTCTAACTCTGTCCACTCTTGACCAATGTTCGAAATTTGCTCATTTAAACTTGTTTCTCTAGAAGTTAATACCCCTGAAGAATCAATGTAAGTGTCAATGAACGAAGTCATTTGGGTCGCTATACCATCAGTTGAAGCAAATATCTCGCCAACTTGATCTAAGTTATCCTTTAATGCTGCATCTAAACGGTCAGACCCACTAGGTAGCGAACTATCACTAAATGATGAAACTTCCAGTTTACCTTCTTTATTTAAATCGATGCCTATTTTACTCAACGAGTCCAAGCTACCTGTTAAGCCAGTAACACTATTAATCACCACATCTGTCAGCTTTTGTTTTACTTGTCTAATATTAGGATCAAATGCTAAACGCCCTAATTTAGGGGCTCCTAGACCAGTAATATTATCCATTAAGGCATTAAAGCCATCAACAAATTCATTGATGAGCTCTTTAGCATTCTCTTCATCTTGGGCGATAGATAATGTCGCTGGTGCACCTGTATTCACTTTTTTTGCTGTAATAGTGACATCTTCAATGACATTTTTAAATTCATTGGTCTCTTTGGTGATGGTATTACCGTCAACAACAATAATGGCATCACTAGCAGTTTGTTCAGTGGTATTATTGGTCGAAATATTATCAAGCGATGCATCAGAGGTGGTAACTGTCAAATTATTGGCTAAACCTGTTACCGTAGAGCTATAGACTAAATATGAGCCAGCATCACTATTAATGATGTTCGCAGTCACTCCAAAATTTTCTGATTGGGCATTTATTTTGTCACGTATTGCAGAAAGATCATCAGCGGCATCAATAGCCACATCAAAAGTATTCGCTCCGGCGGTCAATGTTAATGTACCCGAGCCAACAGTATCAGCAGAACTAGCAAATGCTGCTGACTTTAACCTACTTCCTTGGGCTAACTGTTGAACTTCAATGGAGAACTCACCATTACTGGCAAAACCATTAGTGGTAACGCTAACATCTTCGGTTGATACAGCAATGGTTTGCTGATTAAACGCATCATCTTTAGCAAGTTTTTCAAGGGTGGTATTAAAGGTAGATAAAGCAGATTTAAAACTACCAATACCTGACAGTTCAACATTTAGCCTTTCTTCTTTTTCTTGTAAACGAATCTCTGTCGGAATTGCTTCAGCATCAATAAAGGCTGTAACTATACCTTCTAAATCTAAACCTGATCCTATCCCCAATGAGGTAATGTTAGGCATAATAACTCCAAAAATTCTCGTTTACTTTCATGCTATTTGAGCATCAATATTAACAATATGTTTATTACAAAATACATTGAACAATTTACAGCTAATGCGCTGTACCATTTAATGACTAATCTATCTTCAAAATATATGCCAAAAACACTCTTTTTACTATTAAAAAAGGCGACTAATGATTAGTCGCCTTAATATACCTTCTAAAGCGACTATTTAACTATAGTAGCGATAAAGCAATTTGTGGTTGCTGGTTTGCTTGCGCTAGCATTGAGCTTGACGCTTGTTGTAACACTGAATTACGTGCTAATTGTGCAGATTCAGCGGCATAATCAGTGTCTTCAATACGTGAACGAGATGCTGATACATTTTCTGCAGCATTATCATTACTACGAATGACACTTGAAAAACGGTTTTGCTTCGCACCTAAGTCAGAACGCGTGCTGTTTACTGTTGACAATACACTGTCTAAATCGGTTATACGCGATTGAGCACCATCAAAGGTTAATAAAGAGCCAGATGCGCCAATAGTTCCCGAATCAAAATCTTGCGCAATTGATACTGAAATAGTCTGGCCTGCTTCTGCACCTATTTGGAACTCAGCAGCATAAGTACCATCAAGTAAGTTAGTGCCACCAAAAGAGGCTTGCTCAGAAATACGAGTTAGCTCTAATTCTAACTCACCATACTCAGTATCTAGTGCCGTTAAATCAGCGGCTGTGTTTGAGCCATTAGACGCTTGTACCGCCAAAGTTCGCATACGTTGTACTGTATTCGTATACTCATCTAGTGCACCTTCAGCCGTTTGCGCTAAAGAAATAGCGTCATTAGCATTACGAGAGCCTTGATTCAAACCATTAACTTGTGAAGTTAAACGGCTAGATATTTGTAATCCAGCGGCATCATCTTTAGCACTATTGATACGCTTACCTGAGGATAAACGCTCATAACTCGTGCTTAAGTCATTGGTTGCTTTTGACAACTGACGCTGAGAATTTAATGATGCGATATTACTGTTAACACTTAAGGCCATAATACTTTCCTTTACGGTTGTTACTTATCTTTTCGTTAGAAATATTGAAAATGATATTTCAAATATTTCCTGCTCTGATACCTATATCGACATGTGTTGAGAAAGCTTTAACATTTATTAGCATTATTTATAAAGCAATGAGCCTTTGGTGCAAAAAGTCGTTAAAAATCGGCTTCTTTAGGGTAAATAAATTTTGTAGACAGCTTAGTTATAGGCATTTTCAGTGCCTATTGAATGATTGAGCCGTTAAATGCTCAATTCATTAATGGCATGATGAACAATGCAAGTAACGGTATTTAACGTTTAATGACAGACATAAAAAAAGCCACTGAAGGCCTTTATTTATTATATGCTAGTAGCTATTTTTAAACACTTTCGTCCAAAAACAGCCCTGTTTTACTACTTATTTGCTCTTGTAGCTCTTTAATGCGAGTTGCCATTGAAATTATTTCATCTGAAGGAAATTGTCTAATCAACTCCTGGCTTTTAACATCAATAATTTTTATAACGGTTCTGCCTGAATCTTCATCAACTAAGAAATCAACGTTCTTATTCACAGAATTTACAAAATTTGCAACTGATTCGATAGATTCTTCAATTAAGCTTTTTGACTGCTCTGAATCCTGCTCTGCTTGTTTATCAAGTTTAAGCTGGGCATTTTCAGCAGCTTCTGCTGCTCTTAATTGCTCGACACTTGTTACAGGCACTTGATTACTATTTGCTAATTCGTTCTGCTGCTCACTTGCCGCCAACTCAGCTCGCTCATGTTTCGTGCTTACCTGACTCGGCGCAGAAAAATCTGCACTTATATTGGCGCCTTGAGACGTTATTGCTGATGTGGACATAAGTGTCCCTCCCTACTTTAGCTATAACTAACCATTTAACTTAGCAACCCTAAACGACTAAAGGACACCCATCTTGAGTGCCCTTTAAATAGCATTAGGGCATCACTATTACAATAACGACAATGCAATTTGAGGCTGTTGATTAGCTTGAGCCAACATTGAGCTTGCTGCTTGTTGCAATACACTATTTCTTGCTAACGTTGCAGACTCAGCAGCATAATCAGTATCTTCAATACGTGAACGCGATGCTGATACATTTTCTGCAGCATTATCATTACTACGAATAACACTTGAGAAGCGGTTTTGTTTTGCACCTAAATCTGAACGTGTACTGTTCACTGTTGATAATACACTGTCTAAATTAGTGATCACAGACTGTGCATCGGCAAACGTAGTCAGGTTACCTGCTGCACCAATTGCAGTAGCAGAAAAACTTGCACTAATGGTGATTGAAATCGTTTGTCCTGCATCAGCACCAATTTGGAAGTTTGCTGAATAAGTTGAATCTAATAATGAAGTACCACCAAATGATGCTTGCTCTGAGATACGAGTCAATTCTAATTCAAGTTCAGAATACTCGGTATCAAGTGCTGCTAAATCAGCTTCAGTATTTGAACCATTTGATGCTTGAACGGCTAAGGTACGCATACGTTGTACTGTATTGGTATATTCATCAAGTGCACCTTCAGCAGTTTGCGCTAAAGAAATAGCATCGTTTGCATTACGAGAGCCTTGATTCAAACCATTAACTTGAGAGGTTAAACGGCTAGATATCTGCAAACCCGCAGCATCATCTTTAGCACTATTGATACGCTTGCCTGAAGATAAACGTTCATAGCTAGTATTTAATTCATTAGTTGCACGTGACAACTGACGTTGAGAGTTTAATGATGCGATATTACTGTTTACTGATAAAGCCATAACTTGCCCCTATTGGATTTCAATCCGTTTTACTATTTACAACTAATAAGTGTTGCTAACTAAATTTATTGTCTATTTACGTTATCGGTTAGTATTTAAAATACTTGAGAATAACTTTTACTTTTTCTACATTAATTACTAACTGTTTGATAAGTTGTTGTATTTTAAATAAACAACAACTTATCAAAATAAAACTACAGTAGTGATAACGCGATTTGTGGTTGTTGATTAGCCTGAGCTAACATCGAACTTGCTGCTTGTTGTAATACAGAGTTACGGGCTAATTGTGCAGATTCAGCAGCGTAATCAGTATCTTCAATACGTGAACGCGATGCTGCTACATTTTCTGCGGCATTTTCATTACTACGAATAACACTTGAGAAGCGATTTTGTTTCGCACCCAAGTCTGAACGTGTAGAGTTCACGGTTGATAACACGGTATCTAAGTCTGTAATACGTGATTGTGCGCCATTAAAGCTGGTGATAGAGCCAGCAGCATTTATATTACCTGAAGAAAAGTTCTGCCCGATAGAGATAGAAATGGTTTGCCCTGCATCAGCACCAATTTGGAAGTTTGCTGAATAAGTACCATCTAACAAGTTAGTGCCACCAAAAGAAGCTTGAGCAGCAACGCGATCAAGCTCTAGTTCTAGTTCGCTGTACTCTGTATTTAGTGCTACTAAATCGGCATCTGTATTAGAACCATTTGATGCTTGTACCGCCAAAGTACGCATACGCTGTACTGTATTGGTGTACTCATCAAGTGCACCTTCAGCCGTTTGCGCTAAAGAAATAGCATCATTAGCATTACGAGAGCCTTGATTCAAACCGTTTACTTGTGAGGTTAAGCGGCTAGAAATTTGTAAACCAGCCGCATCATCTTTAGCACTATTGATACGCTTACCTGATGATAAACGCTCATAACTGGTATTTAGTTCATTTGTTGCACGTGACAGCTGACGCTGTGAATTTAACGAAGCGATATTACTATTAACACTTAAAGCCATCTCAAAGCCCTCATAATCAAATTAAAACAGTAAATAAACGAATGAATTTACCGCCATTAACCTAAGTTATCGGACAAGCTTTAATTAACTTTAACTTTTTTTTTAAAAAAAAGACCTACTTCGTTTAAAAACAAAGTAAGTCTTTTATTTTTTCACAATACTCTATTGATATTATCTAATAATATCAATAGTTAAAGTTATCTATTGTAATAAAGACAACGCTATTTGTGGTTGCTGATTTGCTTGGGCTAGCATAGAGCTTGATGCTTGTTGCAAGACACTATTTCTCGCTAATGTTGCTGACTCTTTAGCATAATCAGCATCTTCGATACGTGAGCGTGATGCTGACACGTTTTCAGCAGCATTATCATTACTACGAATAACACTTGAGAAACGGTTTTGTTTCGCACCTAAATCAGAACGTGTGCTGTTCACTGTTGCTAACACTGAATCTAGGTTTGTGATACGTGATTGCGCACCATCAAAACTGGTAATACTACCTACAGCGCCTACAGCTGTTGCAGAGAAGCTCGCAGCAATAGTGATTGAGATAGTTTGCCCAGCATCAGCACCAATTTGGAAGTTAGCTGAGTAAGTACCATCAAGCAAGTTAACACCACCAAAGCTAGCATCATTAGAGATTCTATCTAATTCTAATTCTAACTCTGTAAATTCAGTGTTTAGCGCAGCTAAATCAACTTCGGTATTCGAACCATTAGACGCTTGAACGGCTAGGGTTCTCATACGTTGTACTGTGTTTGTGTATTCATCTAATGCACCTTCAGCAGTTTGCGCCAAAGAAATGGCGTCATTTGCATTTCGAGATGCCTGATTTAAACCATTAACTTGTGACGTTAAACGAGCCGATATTTGCAAACCTGCAGCATCATCTTTGGCACTATTAATTCTTTTACCAGAAGACAAACGTTCATATGAAGTTGTCAAATCATTGGTAGATTGAGCCAGTTGACGCTGTGAGTTCAACGATGCGATATTACTATTGACGACTAAAGCCATTGTTATCATCTCCTAATTTTAGGGTGGCTCTTAGATAACAAAATCGTTTGGGAACCACACTCATTTTCTAAATTACTTTTCGGTTAAGCTAGTTTTCAGTTTTCTTAATTACTGTCTATATGATTTGCACGTTATATGCCAACATAGAAAGAATTATCATAAATAGTTAAATAAACTTAAGTTTTTAATTTGTACAAAACTTTGCTGCGCTGCCTGCAGTGACACTTGTGATTGCTCGAATGTTGCCACAGCCTTAGCAAAATCAAGATCTTCAATATTAGATCTTCCTGAAGATAGATAAAGCTCTGAGTCAAGGTGGTTAGATACTTGATTCTCAATAAGCTTCAATCGAACCCCAGCTTCTGCTCTTCTTCCGGTCATATGATTTAACGCTTCATCGAGTTGTCCTAAAATCACATCATAATCAACACTGTGTTGAGTTGGATCCGCGGGATTAACACCGACATTCATCCAATCAATCGCATTTTTAATGGTGTCAAATATACTGATTTCAGCTTGTGGCGTTAAATCAAAATCATCACCCGGCAATGGGTTGCCGCTTATTTGGACTTCAATACCATTAAAGGCAACCGTTTGCCCAGGCGCATAAGTGTTGGTATTAAACACAACGGCACCATTAGCATCTGTTACCGTTAAATCAGTTGACGAGGTAAAGTTAAAATTATAATCCGGTGGGTTGGTGACGCTATCGTAAGAGCCAGGATTAACGATCACAGCTTTGTTAACCAAAATTCCTGAAGTATTCGCATTGTAGTTAGCTGCAAAATCTCCGACATTGTTAGGGACTTTTTCAAAAGCATCATCACCTGATTGATTGATATCAACCATCACGTTTTTAGCTATTTGCAATTCTCTTATGCCACCATCACCTTGATAAATAACCGAATCATCAGGTTGTAATGAGAAAGGCTGAACGTCAATTTGATAACCGGCAAAAATATAGTCACCCGACTCATCTTGAGTATTAGCAACATCAAGTAATTGTGATTGACTATTTTTAGCCAACTCAGCGAGAGACTTGATACTATCATCAGATAGGGTGCCATTATTGGCTTGAATAAATAGTTGCTTAAGCTGTTGCATAACATCTTCAGCACTTGCAAATGACACTTCTTGTAAACTGTTACGGTTTTCTGCTTGGTTCAGGTTTCGCTGATATTTTTCAATATTCGCTAAACCGTCTTTGTAACCCGCTAAGGTGCCGTAAGATACGGCATCATCTTTAGCTGTTAGAACACGTTTACCACTTGATAGGTACTTTACTTGATCATTAACATCAGTCTGTTTGTTGCTAAGTTGTTGAGCATTTTGAAAATAAAACTGTTGAGTAGAAACACGCATAAATAACTCCTAGCCTACCTTGCTGCTGCTAATAAAGTGTCAAAAAGAGTATTAGCCACTGAAATGATTTGTGAAGACGCTTGATAGGCCTGCTGGAACTTTAATAAATTCGCAGCTTCTTCGTCTAAATTTACCCCTGACGTTTCTTGGTTACGGTTGAAAGCTTGAGTGAAAAGCGCTTCAGCAGTTTCCGCTACTAGCTTTGCCGAGCTTGATTTTGAACCAATAACAGAGGTTGAAATGGCTAAGCTTTGACTAAACGTTTCTTTGCCACCATTAAGTACACCTTGCTCTTGCGTTTTTGCCATAGCGACAATATTGCTATTATTTCCAAGCCCAAAAGCATCGCCGATAAAAAACTGCTCTGGTGCATTGGGTGCTGAGCCGGACGGCATGCCAGAAATTTCTATTTGAAAACTTGCTATTGATGGCAATGGTGGTAAATCAACAGTTTGACTTGGTGGTGTATAAGCAATAGGCGCTGATGTCACCCCTAGCTTGTCAGTGATGGTGTAATTAAACGTGCCGACCGGGCTTTCCAGCACATCGATGCGTATTGGCATAGCAGCTTGGGCACTTACAGGATCAAACATATCCACCACGGCTATTTTTCCGGCACTAATATTATTATCTGATGGGGTCACTTCCACTGCTGAGCTAGCAGCAATTGCCGCACCATCAGCTAGGGTAACATTCATCAGTGCAGCACTATTCTCATTGGGTCTGACAATAAAGGAGTCATCATTCGCTGGTGCACCACTTGTTTCAATAAATTCAAAGCCAAAAGGTGTCGCATAAGTACCACTACCTGGAGCACCTAAATTTGTACTTGCGTTAGTCGTCATGTTAGTCATGATGTAATCTGTGCCGTTGTAGCGCACTTCAAACTCATCTGTTGGCAATGCAGACACGTCAGTAATATTCACTTGAGCCTGCAAGTTCCCGTTATTGGTTGTTGGCGTCAACACACGGCCTTGCTGCAATTGGGTAGTATTAATATCAGAGAAGATATTTGCCCCTTGCTGACCATTTAAATCTAAGCCATTGCTTTGACTTTCATTTAAGGTTGAAGACACCGCCATAGCGAGTCGATTCATTTCACTACGTAATTGCGTTAAGTTTTCGTCACGAAATTCAAAAGCACCGCCCAATGCCCCGCCTAATGTAGAGCCTTTGATAGCCACGGTTGAATTAGGGCTAACGAGACGTAATTGTGTTTGTAAAGGATCCGGATCCCCTGACTCAACACTTACGGTTAAGGGCGTTATACCGGCAACTAAGGTTGTGCCTTGCCCTATCATCACTGTCATTACACCATTAGTATCTTCGACGGTATTCACTTTGGTATATTGACCTAGCTCATTAACTAATTGGTCTCGTTTATCAAGCAAATCATTAGGTTGACCTGCTTGGGTTAAATCTTTCGCTTGTAAAATAGTTTCATTAATTTTGGCAAGCTCTACCGATATTTCTGAAATTTTTCGCGCAACCTGCTCTATTTCGCCATTAATAGATTTTTCAATTTCGTCAAAGTTTTGGTTCAAGGCACGAAAATCACTCGTTAATGTTTCAGCTTGATTTAAAACAATGCTACGCAAACCTAAATCACTTGGATTATCAGCAACACCATTCACAGCTTGATAAAATTGCCCGACCGAATTCATGATTGCTTGACCAGAAAAACTCATGATGTCATTGAGCTGATTTAAGCTGCCATTTAGGGCATTAGCATTACCTAAGTTAGACTGGTTAAGAAGCTGCTCTTTATAGGAGAATTGATCATAAAGGCGAGTAATATCTTCAACATAAGTGCCTGAGCCTATATAGTTTGGCCCATTGGAAAGTCCTAAAGATGCATTTTGCTCTGCACGTTGACGGGTATAGCCTTCGGTATTGACGTTTGCAATATTATGACCTGTCGTCGCCAACTGCTGCTGAGCAGCTAATAAGCCACTTACACCGGTTTGGTATAAACTTACTGTCATAATGGTTGCCTCAAGTACAAGTCGAATTTATTCGACTAACTCTTTATTTAGTTATTAAATTGGAGACTGTACGCAGCGTTGCCATAATTTTATTGGCATATTGTGGATCTGTCGCATAGCCTGCTTTTTGTAATCCATGCAGGAAGTGTTCCACATCACCTGAATTTTGAAGTGCGTCTTGGTATCTATCGCTATCTGAAAGGAAGTTTACATAATCATTAAAACTTTCCGATAGATTTTGGTAGGCTCTAAAGGGTGCTGATTTTTTCACCATAGCGCCTTGCTCAAACTCTAATGTTTCTTTTTGAATTTTCTCGCCAGCCCAGCGGTTATCAGCTTTGATATTAAAGAGGTTGTTTGAACTGGTACCATTCTCATGCTTGATGATTTTTTGTCCCCAACCTGTTTCAAGGGCTGCTTGGGCTATTACCACTTGAAATGGCACACCTAATTTTTCTTGGACGGCTTTCGCTGGCTCAGTTAATGCGGTAACAAAATCTTTAGGCGCATCAAAACTTGGTGTTGAAAAATTGACGTTTTTATTGGTTCCAACACTAGTTTCAGCAGTCACTATTGGCTTGGCCTGCGGCTCATATGGAATGGTGGTCTCATCACGCATAGCACTACTGGCACGGTTTAATTGCTTAGCTAAATAATCATCTGCTGTCTGTGCGTGTTGTGCGCTTAATTTATCTTCTTTAGCTAACCGCTTAATTTGCTCAAGGTTAGCATCGTTTCTCAGTACCGTTCTTGGCGTAAAGCTATCACTGTCTCCCCCTAACTGCCTAACAATGAGATCTGTTAAACCTAAAGAGCCATTCGATGACATTTCCAGTGACATTTGCTGATCATGCATGTCACGATAAAACTTTGTCGATTGGGAATTAAATGGGCTGTCAGACTCAAGCACCTCTTGCGCTTTACGCATGCTTTTTAGCAACATTTGGGTAAATATCGCTTCAAATTGCTGAGCAGCTTCTTGCAAGGCGGCTTTTTTAGTTTCACCGTCCGTCGCTTTTGACTGCTGACGAATGTTATTTAAGCCATTTAGCTCTAAAGCATTACGTGCTTGATCAAAATTTGCCGTATTGAGGAAATTATCTGCCATTAAATCTATCCCATTATATGACGATAAGCTCGCCACGAATTGCGCCAGCTTGATCTAAAGCCTCTAAAATCGCCATTACATCACCGGGCCCAGCACCTACTTCGTTAATAGCTCTTACTAACGTGTCTAAAGTAACCCCTGGGTTAAAAACAAACATGCGCGCATCACTTTGGGTGATATTCACTGCAGACTGGTTAGTGACCACGGTTTCCCCTTCAGCAAAGGCATTTGGCTGAGAAACTTCTTGCACTTCATTAATGGTCACGGTAATACCACCATGAGTAATTGCCGCAGGTAAAAGCTGAACTTCTGAGCCAATAACTATGGTGCCTGTTCTAGAGTTGACAATAATTTTTGCAGAGCCTGCGGCGGGTTCAAATTCTAAGTTTTCAAGCACCGACAAAAAACTCACTCTATCATTAATGTCTCGTGGCGCATTAACCTGCACTGAAGCAGCATCAATCGCCCGCGCAGCACCAGGTATAAGATCATTAATGGTATCGGCTAATAGCTTAGCGGTTGTGAAATCAGTTCTATGCAAATTGAAGGTAATATGATCCCCTTGACCAAATGGCGACTTCACTTCTCGCTCAACCGTTGCTCCATTAGAGATCCTGCCCACTGTTGGCGTATTCACCAATATTTTTGAGCCATCTAAACCTTCAGCGCCTAAACCGCTAACAACTAATGAGCCTTGTGCTACTGCATAGGCATTACCATCAATCCCCATTAAAATAGTTTGTAGTAATGTTCCGCCACGTAAACTTTGCGCACTACCCATACTCGATACAGTGACATCAATGGTTTGCCCTGGTTTTTTGAATGCATCTAGTTGTGCATGCACTGCAACAGCAGCAACATTTTTAATTTTTGGTTTTAAATTTTCTGGCATGGTAATACCGAAATTGCTGAGCATGGTTTTAAAGCTTTGCTCAGTAAATGGACTTTGCTCTCCAGTACCGGGTAAACCCACAACTAAGCCATAGCCTATAAGCTGGTTTGAACGTACGCCAGCAACATCAACAGCATCTTTAATACGTTGCGCATGACTGGAAAAAGCCAGCATGAAAAAAATGATTGTAAAAACTGCTTTCATAATTTTACCTTTACATACATCGTCACTTATCCCGTCAACTTGACGAGTAAGTGCGACCGACAAATGCGTTATAATGGCCACCAAGAGCTATTGAAAAATTTAGTTAACCAACCTTGCTCGTTTACATCGGCAAAAGTACCTGTGCCAGCATATTGAATTCGAGCATTGGCTACTTTCGTTGATAAAATAGTATTGTTTGAATTAATATCTTTAGAGCGAATAACACCGGTTAAACGAATATACTCATCGCCATTATTAAGAGTGATCCATTTTTCACCACGGATCATCAAGTTACCGTTAGGGAGTACTTTCAGCACATGCACCGAAATATTGCCGCTTAAGCTATTACCTTGATCGGCTTTAGAGTCCCCCTTAAATTTACTGTTTTGATTAATACCAAATTGCAATGCTTGACCATTAATCGTGACGGGCGAGCCACCTAAACCAACAACGGGATCTAAAGCGGTATTACTTTCTTTTTTCAATTCGGTTTTGGCATTTTTCTTCGCTTGCGTATTCTCTTCTAAAATAACCGAGATAATATCGCCGATACGATGTGCCTTTGAGTCTGAATAAATGTTATTCACATAGTTTTTCTTAAAAAGTGATCCCGTAGGCACAATAGATGATTCTTCCTCTTCAGGTAAAATAGGGGCAAAATCAGGATCATTGGGCAAAGCTTTACTCAACTCAACGGTGTTACTACAAGCACCTAATTGACTAATAAGCAGCATTGCCAAAAGGTAAGTGAATATTTTTTTCATAATAGCCTCAATAATGGTCAAGGGTTTACATGACCTATAGTTGCTGATTGATATAACTTAACATTTGATCTACCGCTGAAATGACCTTCGAGTTCATTTCATAAACACGTTGTGATTCAATCAAATTCACTAATTCTTCGGTGGTATTCACATTGGAGGTCTCTAATGCCCCCTGCACTATCATGCCAAAGCCTTCAAGCCCAGGAACACCTTCTTGTGGAGCGCCACTCACTTGTGTTTCAATAAATAAGTTTTGTCCTATTGGCTCAAGGCCTGTTGGGTTAACAAAATTTACCGTATTAATTTGTCCAACAACGGCAGGCTCTGCTTGTCCTTGTAAGGTAACTGATACTTCACCATCTTGAGAGATCACAATGCTCAAGGCATCTTCTGGAATAGTCACTTGTGGCTGTAATAAATAGCCTGCCCCTGGAGTCACCATGTTGCCTTCATCATCCATGGTAAATTGACCATTTCGACTATAAGCGGATGTGCCATCAGGCATTAATATTTCAAAGAAACCTTCCCCTTGGACCATCAGATCGAGTGCATTGTCTGTGGTTAGCATATCCCCTTGGGTATGAATTTTTTGTGTCGCAACCACTTTAGTGCCGGCGCCAAGCATTAAACCTGAAGGTGCTTCGCTATCATCTGCTGTCCGCCCGCCCGGTTGGTTGATATTTTGATAAAGCAGGTCTTCAAAAACCGCACGACTTTTCTTAAAGCCAACAGTACTCGCATTGGCTAAGTTATTAGAAATTACCGCAATATCTTTAGTTTGCGCATCTAAGCCGGTTTTACTGATCCATAATGCTGGGTTCATACATCACCCCTTTCTCTGTGAATTATTATCTAAGCTAGAAAGCGCGTAATAACGCGGCCGTACTAGCATCTATCTCTTCTGCGGTTTTCATCATTTTCAATTGCATTTCAAATTGTCTTTGTAAAGCAATCATGTCTGTCATTTCACTAATAGGATTGACATTGCTTGACTCAAGCATGCCGCCTTGCACCTTCACATTGACATCGGCTAGCACAGCCTGCCCATCCTTGCGTCGGAATAAACCATCATTGCCCTTTTCTAATAAACGCACATCTGGATTAACTAGTTTTATGCGTCCAACCTCTTCTAGAACAGTACTTGGCGCACCTTCAGGCTGAACCATAATGGTTCCATCTGGTGATATTTGGATATTATTAACAGGTAAAGGTAACGTGATAGGGCCATTGTCGCCTAGCACAACTTCTCCACTAGAGGTTTCTAACAAACCATCTTCGGTAAGGCGTAAATCCCCTTGTCGGGTATAAGCTTCGCCCGAGGCTGTTGCGCCAAAAGCGGCAGCTTGTGCTCCAGTTTTACCTGTATCAGGTGCTTGCACGGCAAACCAACCTTCACCTGAAATAGCGATATCAAGCGATCTTCCTGTGGTCAATAAAGCACCTGAGTCAAAATTTTGGCTAGCGCGCTCTGTCATGGCAAACACACGTGTCGGCTGACCTTCACCAAATGCCTGCATACTTCGAGCTTGGGCTAAATCAGCTTTAAAGCCTGTAGTTTTAGCATTAGCAAGATTATTCGCATTTATTGATAGTGCTTGCATGTTCTGTTTGGCACCGCTCATCGCGATGTAAAGCAGCTTATCCATAATGAATTTCCACATGGGTTACTTCTATTAAGTAGATAAATGCAAAGAAAGTGCCAGATAGCTTAGAAGAGCAACTCGAATGAGTGTTTAGATGAGCAGAAAAACAAAAAGCAGCTAGCTAAGGAGTATCCACGCCTTAGCTAGCTGCTTTATTCAAACTAAAAGGATTATAGTTTTTATCTGATTTGCAATATCGTTTGGTTTAATTGGTTATCAACTTCTAGCGCTCTTGAGTTGGCTTGGAAGTTTCGTTGTGCTGAAATTAAGTCAATCAATTCTGTAGTTAAGTTCACATTGGATTGCTCTAGTGCAGAGGAGTTAATAGTACCGAAGGTACCTGAGCCACCCTCACCTGCTAGCGGCTCACCGGAAACAATACTTTCTTTCCAGCCTGTATTACCGACTTGTGTTAAGCCTTGCTCATTTGCAAAGTTTACCATGGCAATACGAGCTAATGGCTGGGAAGTACCATTTGAATAGGTCGCCCGTACAAGGCCATCAGAGCCAATATCAATACCCGTTAGTCGCCCTACCGCTAAGCCATTTTGATTTAATGCAGTAACTTCAAAGTTAGAAGCAAATTGCGTCGGTTCATTAGGGTTTGGTGCAATCGGATCTAAATTAAAATCAATCTCTACCGTTTGTGTTGTATCAGCGCCATTAGGTAAATGATTGCTAAAGTCAGTAGTTACAATCCCCCCATTGGCTAGCGTTGGGATTTGACCTTCGAAATCGCCCGAAGCACTAAACATTAACCGCGCACCTTGAACCCCAGTACCAACAGCTGGTGGTGGTAAAGGTCTACCCGACAACGGCCCTGAAACAGAGCCACCAACTGGGTTAGTACCTCCAACGGGATCAACAATATCAATGACATTGCCATCGACAGCCGCAAACATCATCCACTCATTTGGGCTTACCGCGGGGTCATCTTTAACAAAGAAGTAAGTCATAATATGACTATCACCTAAGGAGTCAAAAATAGTCACTGACGTTGAGTTGTTAAAGGTTAGAGGATCATCAGGGTCAAAATTACCTGGCGCATTAGAAATATAAGAGTCTCCTGCCGGTAAGTTCATACGTACATCAACTTCACTGGTTTTGGTTGGTGCGCCTGAGGCGGTAGGAATAAGTACTGGCTCAGCAGTACTTAAACTTACTGAGGCTGAAGAGCCATCAGGGTTTACTGGAAAGCCTAATAAATGACCACCTTGCGAGTTAACAACAAAATTATCAGCATTTAATTTAAATTGCCCAGCGCGAGTATAGGACGTTTCTAACGAGCCAAGCTCTGGTACGGTGGCAAAAAAACCATTACCAGTAATTGCTAAATCCAAAGCATTATTAGTAAACTGAATGCTGCCTTGCGAAAACTGCTGAGCAACATCGGCAGTAAGTACACCATCACCCACTTTAGTTTTGCCCGATGCAAGTAATGATGCAGCATAAACATCAACAAATTCAGCACGCGATTCTTTAAAACCCGTAGTATTAACATTAGCAATGTTATTGGATGAGACATCTAGGTCTTTTTGTGCAGCGTTTAATCCGCTTAGTGCTATATTAAATGACATAATTTAACCCTCTTAAAAATTTTGTTTTAGCCTTGTGATACTTCAACTACATCGGCTAATGCCATTGAGCTGCCACCATTAAGGTTTAATAAAATACTACCGTTAGCACCTGCTAAGGTAACGCTGTCAACTTTGCGATAAGTCATGGCTTGAAGCTCGGATGCTTGACCATCGACTAAACCAGCAACTCTAAAACGATAGGCGCCTGCTGGTGCAGCTTCGCCGCTACTTGTCTGCCCGTCCCAAGTAAAGGTACCGCCACCTTCGGCAAGATTACCAACAGGTACCGTTTGAATGATTTCGCCGGCAATGTTTTCCACATAAATATTGACGTTACTTGCGGGTGTTTCACTGACTATTTTACCTTTAACAGGCTCGCCTTCATTCATACCAAAAATATTATCTTCTACTAGCACACTACGCCCAACTAATGAGGAAGCCTGCAATGCTTGGCTAGAAGTCATAGAACTAGCAAAATCAGTGAATGACTCATTTAATTGCTGGACACCATCTGTGGTGGAGAACGCCGTCATTTGTGAGATCATTTCATTATTATCCACCGGTTTGGTTGGATCTTGATTTGACAATTCTTTGGTGAGTAACGCAAAAAAATCTTCTTGCGTAAGCATGCCATTGTCATTAGTGTCAGCTACTTTATAATCTTCTTGTTGCCAACGAATACCATCGAGTAAATTGCCGCCTGAAACTGTTTCCATTATCGACTCCTATAACCTATCGTTGACCTAAAGTAAGTGTCTTATTCAGCATATTCTTTGCTGACTCTGCCAATTGAACATTGGTTTGGTATGAGCGTGAGGCTGAAATCATATTAGTCATTTCTTCTATTACATTGACATTAGGCTTATAAATATAACCTTCATTATCCGCCATTGGATGATCCGGTGCATATTCGATATTTAACGGTTTATTGCTTTCAACAACACCAAGCACCTGTACGCCAACGTTCTCTTTTTGGCCGGCGGCAGCATCTTGCATGGCAGCGGCAAAAACTGGATGGCGAGCTCGGTAAGTTTGGTCAATGCTTGAACTCACACTGTCAGCATTGGCAATATTACTTGCGGTAGTATTCAAGCGCATTGATTGTGCGCTCATACCACTGCCAGTAATATTAAATACATTAAATAGACTCATAATTATCTGCCTCCGCTAATCACTTTTTGCAGTGCTTTTATTTTTCCGTTAAGAAACTGCACACCTGCTTGGTACTCTAATGAGTTTTCTAAATACAAGTTTCGTTCCACTTGTACATCAACGGTATTTCCGTCACCGGTATCTGGTTGATTAGGTATGCGAAAATCGACGTTATTGTTTAATTCAGTGCGAACATCAAAATGTTTAGCATTGGTTCGACTCATGCCATTTTGCTGTTGAAGCGAGGCTTGTTGCATGGCTTGTTGAAAATCCATGCCTTTTGCTTTGTAACCGGGTGTATCAGCATTAGCGATATTAGCGGCAATGACTTCTGCTCGCTCGGCGCGCAGTTGCATGCCTTGCGCATGTAGCTCAAACCCTTTATCAAAACCTACAGCCATAATAAGCTCACTGTTAATCAAATATTAACAGTGAAACATTCAATAATTATGCCAAAAAGAATAAAATAGGAAGTTCTAACTAAGGTGTATTAAAAGAGATTGAAGCTGCTGTTCACGTTTTCTATATAGTTGAGCAAACAGCAGTGTGTATAAGAGATACAGAGGATATTAAGTGTTTAACGGACATAATTATTTTTTTTGATAGACAATGCCGGGATTGCATCTAAGCATATTAAAATCATCACTTAACCCTGATAAAGATTCTGATGCGCCTAAAAATAGATAACCCGCATTATTTAAAGTGCCATGAATTTGACCAATAATTTGTGATTTAATTTCGGGTGAAAAATAAATAAGTACATTACGGCAAAAAACGATATCAAACCGTCCCATTAAACTGTAGCTATTGAGCAGATTAAGCGGTCTAAAACTGACCATTTTTTTCACCTGCTCTTTAACTTTTAGCATTCCGTTTTCACCAACTTCAAAAAACTTACTTTTACGCTCTTCAGATAACCCGCGCGCTAATGCAAGTGAGTCATAATGCCCGAACTTACAATGCTCTAACATGGTCGTAGAAATATCGGTGCCAATAACCTGAACACCACGCGGAAAAGCACCTGGATTTTTTTCCTGATACTCTAATACGGACATAGCGATGGAATAAGGCTCTTGCCCTGAAGAGCTAGCTGCTGACCATATCTTCACCGGCGTTCTTTTATCTGCAAAATCAGGCAATAGCTGCCTTTGAAGTAATTTAAAGGGATAATCGTCACGAAACCATAACGTTTCATTGGTGGTCATCGCATCAATAACAGCAGCACGTAATTGCCGCTCAACAGGAGATAAGGTACTAGTGACTAATTCACTTAAAGAGCTTATGTTAAATTTACTCATTAACGGTGCTAAGCGACTCTTTACTAGGTACTGCTTATTTTCACCTAAGACGATGCCACATTGCTGCTCTAAAAAAGTTCTAAATTGATTATAACTTTTATCGTCAAGTTGTCTTACTGACACTATTACTACTTCCTAAAAACTATACGATTAATGATGTATTTAAACATCATGCTCTAGCCATTTCTTTACCGCTGTGGCTAATTCGTCAGGATGAAATTTAGGGATAAAGTCTTCCGCCCCCACTTTTGCAACCATAGCATTATTAAAGACCCCACTTAATGACGTGTGAAGTATCACTGGCATTTTTGCCATACGTTCATTACCTTTCACTTCAGCCGTTAGGGTATAACCATCCATTTCTGGCATTTCTATATCTGAAACCATCAAAGCAACTTTTTCAGTAATAGAGTGTTCACAAGTTGCCTCAATAGCTTTTAATTGCTCTAGGGCATCTTGGCCATTTTTAGCTAACGCCATTTTTATGCCTAATGGCTCCAATGCTCTTTTCACCTGGTTACGAGCAACCGTTGAGTCATCAGCGATCATAACGATGCGCTCACCTAGTTCTTCACCCACGGTTTCATCAGCAACATCATCACTTAAGTCCGTCGAAACGGGGTTAATTTCATTAAGGATTTTTTCTACGTCTAAAATAGACACCATTTCATTATCTATTTCAGTCACTGCCGTTAAATAGCTTGACTTACCAGCGCCTTCTGGCGGCGGCATCATATCCTTCCAACTCAGCGTCACAATGCGTTCAACCCCGGCAACTAGAAAGCCCTGAACACTACGGTTATATTCCGCAATAATAATAAATGAGTCTTTAGTTTGAGTAATAGGTGGAGCACCTATTGCTTTACTTAAATCAATAACAGATATTGTTTGACCACGAATATGCGCAACACCTTTAATAAAGGCGTCCTGCTTTGGTAAAGAGGTCAATCGAGGACACTGTAATACTTCTCTTACTTTAAAAACATTAATGCCAAATCGCTGTCTTCCCACCAATTTAAAAAGTAGTAACTCCAGTCTGTTTTGCCCAACTAATTGCGTTCGTTGGTTAACTGAATCTAATATACCTGCCATAACAACCTCGTTTAAAATCAAAAACGATAACTTTTTAACTATTTAAATTAAAAGTCAAAAAGGCACAATTCTTGATTGCTCCAGTAATGA
Source organism: Colwellia sp. (assembly GCA_026196955.1). Lineage (GTDB taxonomy): Bacteria > Pseudomonadota > Gammaproteobacteria > Enterobacterales > Alteromonadaceae > Colwellia. The sequence continues at coordinate 55,228 of JAPHTO010000031.1, forward strand.
GTCAATTATAAGTCAAAAAGACTTATTGATAGTGAGTGATAGCTTATCAAAAAGTCTTGTTATTACTAGATAAGTAATTAACAAGGCTCAAGTTAATAATCTTTCGTCACAATTTTGACAAACTAACAACTATGCTGACTTAGTTTAAGCATAGTCGACTATTTGAATTTACCTAAAGATAAAGCACAAAAACTATGTCTTATATAAAAGTTTTTTTATTTATTATCTGCTTCACAGTGCTCACACCTGTTACAAGCCTCGCTAGCACTTTTGATAGTGATTATATTAGGGCTTTTGCTAAGGATTATCTTGAAAGTAAAATATCACCACCAGAAGGTGGAAAAACAACAATTACCATCGCGAATATTGACTCAAGAATAATAATTAAACCATGTCAGCGTGCGCTGAAAGCAAATATACCTGAAAACTATAGCGGTAGGAACGTAAATGTTAAAATAACTTGCGATGATCCAGCGCCATGGAAAATGTTTATTCCTGCAAAAATTGAAAATACCTTTGCTGTTGTAGTGGCAACTACAACAATTGAAAAAAATACTCTATTAACCGAGAGCAATATTAATGTTGAATATATAGCAAGTAATAAGATACGCGGCAAGAAGCTCTCTGATATGGATGCGGTATTAGGCAGCAAAACCAAAAAGAGAGTCGCTAAAGGTCGCGCTATCAATAGCAATTATGTTTGCCTAGTCTGTAAAGGCGATACTGTCACTATCATTGCTAAGTCTGAACACTTTATGATTAAAACCCGGGGCACTGCGCTAAGTGATGGTAATGTTAATCAGCAAATAAAAGTTAGAAACATTCGCTCTGGAAAAATTATAACGCCTAAAGTTAGCGCTATTAATCAAGTCACTATTCACTTATAATTTTAATATAGAGTAAGGCGTTAAAATGAAGTTTAACGATAATTAACAGCAATAACTCAAGAAGTGAATAGAAGAATATTGCTTGAAAAATAAGTGGCCTATGAGTCAGGTATTGGCATCATAAAGCGGCTTAAATTTTTTAATATTTTAATTTAAGTTTTCACTCAATTTGCCGATACAAAGTTAGTGAATTAATTTTAAATAAAATTTTCTGCCGCAGGTTAATATTATGGCTATAAATATCAACAACTTGAACAATCAAAATCAAGTTCACCAAAATAATCAAACGCAAGTTAAGCAGCAAGCTGCGAAAACCGCAAGTGCTAATGCGCCAGCGCAACAACCTCGCGCTGATTCTGTATCTATCACGCCTCAAGCAAAGCAATTAAGTGAATTACAGAAAAAAGCCAATGAAGCGCCTGTTGTCGATCAAAAAAAGGTCGCTGAATTGAAAAAAGCTATTGCTTCGGGCGATTATAAGGTTGATCCTGAAAAGCTTGCTGCCAGTATTGCAAAATTTGAATTTGATCTTATTTAATTGAATTTCTCTGCTTTGATTTGAAATCAACTAAGCACTAGGTGATAATCGGCTTACTATGATTATCATCTCAAGGTGTTTTACATGTCAGCCTCTCCACAATCCCTAGCTTTCCTCGCCAAGCAATATGCTCAGCTTCAAACACTTGAAAAAATCATTGCTGATGAAAAGCTGATTTTACAACAACATCAACCTGATCAATTAATTACCATTAGTGAGCAGAAAAACCAGCAGCTCATGGCAATTCAAACATTAGATCAAGAAATTAGTATTAACCAGCAGTTTGCTCAAGATAAAGCGGCGAATTTGTTAAACCAAGAATTGGCTGATATTGAGACTTTATTAACAAAATGCCAACAACAAAATCAAGTGAATGGACAAATCATCGCCCAATCTCAGCTTGCTGTTGAACGTATGAAAACTACCCTGTTAGAAAGCCATAATAAAACCGCCATTACTTACGATAATAAAGGTAAGAAAAGTGGCGGTTTATCAAGTATTGGCATAAAGGCTTAGCGTGTTCAGCTTAAATTAAAAATACTGAACATCTTTTATTTCTTTACGATTAACGCTTGCCTGATAAATTTCATAAACATCTTTAAAATCAAGCTGTAGCTCTGTTGTATAGGTATCACCAACAGGGTAACTTTTAACGACTTTAGCTCCTCGGATCAAACCTTGTACTGATGCAGCCAACTGTTGATTATCAATAATCATATCTGCCATTGTCGTTTTACTGCTAACTTGTTGCCCATACACTTGCTCAGCTAACTCAGCATAAGCGGCAATTTTCGACGCTTTAATGGCCATTAGCATCCGCTGAGTATCATGCTCAGATTTTTGTAAACTGATTGGCGCATAACCAATACCACGAATAATAGGAAAAGTTTCAGGCTCAACTGCCTGCCATTGCACATGCTTATCGTATACGCTTGAGCAAGCAGAAATAGTCACTAAGCTAATGACTATAAATAACGTTTTAATGTAAATGCTTTTTATTTGGCTAACTAACATCATATTTTTACTTAACATAGTAACACCTAATTAATTTTGTATTTCAACGGCTCTTTCATTGTCAATTAGCATTGCATTACTTCGAATGATCATTCCATCTTTCATTTTTACATTTTCACTGTGACTTTTCTCTTCACCTAACACCCAAGACGGAATAAACGACTGAGCCGTTGCAACCACAACGCGTGATTGAATACCTATCATTCTGGCATTAATTAAAATACCATTCTCTTGCTCCATCATTGTTCCCGCGACTACGTAGTCAATAATCTGACGTTCAGGAAGCTCTTTCCAATCTCGACTAAAGACATAATCGCCTTCCTTAGTCACTCGAATGTGGCCAGTGGTTTTAAAATCAATAACCACTAAGCCATGGCGCTGCAGCTCATGAACAAAGTTTTCAGCCAATTGATTCCCTAACCAATTTGTTGACTCCAAATCTTTTAAGTTAACAAATGAGGCAACAGCAACAGGTGTTTTTGCATTGACAAAAGCGCTACTTTCTAACATTTGATAAGCTAACCCTTTAACTACATCATTGATAGCGTGCTTTGGCAGGTTATAACTGTCAATTTCACCTTTATCTACTTGTGCTGACTTATAAAAATCTTCTTCTTGAGTTATCACTTCACAAGAGAGAAGTGTTGGTAAAAGTAATGGTATAAGCCACTTTTTCATGGTGATCCCCTTTAAAAAGTCAGCGCAACAAAAGACTAACAGCCCGAGCGCATTAACTGGCAACTTTATTTCTATATACAAAAATAATGCACATATCACGCCAAGTAAACAGCAATTTTCTTGCTAGCTATTCTCTTTATATAAACAGGCATAATTAATGCATTGCTATCTACCAATCAAATAACGACTAAGCGATTAAAGGTCAATGACTTTGCCTAATGGAAAATTTTATGCGTAACCTAATATTATCACTGGCTTTATTTACCAGCGTAAACTTGATCAGTTTTGATACCTTAGCCCAGTGGTATGAAGCGCAAGGACATGCAAGTTTAGAAAATAACGCCTTAGAGATAGCCCGCACAAAGGCCACTGAGAACGCCTTAAAAAAAGCCTTATTAGTGGCTGGCGCAAGCGTTTCTAGTGTGCAACAGGTAGTCAATGGTTTACTCACCCAAGATAAAATAAATATTCGCGCCAGTGGCACGGTCAATTCAATAGAGCTTATTGATGAACTGCATAGTGACAACGCTATTATGGTAACAATTCGAGCTGATATCTTTCCACAAGAAAAAAAGTGTTTTGCGTTAGACTTTAAAAAATCAATATTGTTAACTAAAGGTCGTCTAATTCATAGAGAGCAAGCTAATATTGGTAAAATTTATTCCATTGATACGGCTTTAATAAAACAGCTAAATAAACGACTTTCCTCACAAAGTAGCTACTCAAGTACTAAGCTATTATTAAAAGATGCCACTGAATTTTCTCGCCTTAATCAAAGCTTTCAAGCAGAAGATATAAAGCAATTAACTATGTCATTGGCTGACACCACGGATAGTCAATATATAGTATTTACTGAAATTAACGACTTATCTTTAACTGAGCAAAGAACCAATGCTTGGAAAATATGGCAACAAGGCACCTACCCTAGAAACTTTAATTTCACACTATACCTTTATAATGGCTTAAGTGGTGAATTAGTGTGGCAACAAAGCTATCAAAACGAAGCAGTTTGGGATTTCAATAAACGAGAAACGGTTGATGTTAATAGCAGTAATTTTTGGCAAAGCGACTATGGTAATATGATCAATTCACTTATTGATAAAACCGTCACTGATATTGATGAAAATATTATGTGTGAGCCGAGTGAAGGTAAAATTTTGCAAGTTGCAGGTAACCAAGTGGTTATCAACTTAGGCCGCCATCATGGTGTAAAAATTGGCGATGAATTTTCACTGATACATCTTAACAATTTTACCAGTGAAAGTGGTAAGCACTATGCCAGCTACAATATCAGCCCATACAAGGTAAAAGTGACTAAATTAACCAAACAAAGCGCCACTGCTACCACTATTGATAATGGGCTATTAGGTAACATTCAATTAAATGACTTAGCGGTAAGGTTTTAATTTAGCAAAGAAAAGTAAAAATTATTTTATCAAAAAGCATTAACTTAAATTTAAAATGCTATTACAATAAGTTTTCTTAAAGTTAATGCCTTTGTAGCTCAGCTGGATAGAGCAAGCGCCTCCTAAGCGCTAGGTCGGAAGTTCGAATCTTCTCAAGGGCGCCAACACAAATTCCAACACAATCCCAAACCGTCTTAAACCCCATATAAAACAAAGTAAATACCAAAGGCAGTGTTACTAAGATAGCTAGAACAACCAAACCACTTACCAATACGGAGGTAAGCAAAGCACAGCCTAAAGATAAGGAATACAACCTTGCTGACGGTGACCGTTTAGCGCTTAGAATTAAGCCTCAAGGCTCTAAATTATGGGTATTTAACTATTCACAACCTTACATCAATAAAATAACAAAGTTTATAAATGCTCTTGAATATAATTACCAAGCGAGATCCTGTAATCCTTATAGGTTATTAGAAGAAACAAATGACAATAGTTAAACTAAACCAAAATAAAAGCCTATCTCAGAGAGTTATCACATAAATTCATGAAAATGGGTTTATCTGTCAAATAGCGATTATCAAAAACTCATAACAAGCTGTCCACATCGTTCCAAAAACCAATAACTCGCGAGCACACCAATAAAGCCACAGGTATATTGAATGAAGACTCTTGCTTCAATAAACCTAAATAGCAAATTTTGTATTAGCAATATCAGTGCAATAAATAATAACTGACCAATTTCAACACCAATATTAAAACTCAATAGCGCTTGCGGAATACTTTGTGTGGGTAAGCCGATATCTTGTAAAACAGCAGCAAAACCAAAACCATGAAACAAGCCAAACAGTGCAGTTATAGTTAAGGGGTAACGCACTGTTAAACTACTTTTTTTGTCATTAATTAAAACTTCCCTAGCAACAAAAACAATACTTGCTGCAATTAAAATCTCGACACTTGTTATTGGTAAATTAACCCAGTTGAGCGTGCTTGCTACAAGCGTAACTGAATGTGCTAGAGTAAAGCCTGTCACCGATAACAGAAGTTGTTTTTTTGACTTTAACAAATACATTATAAGTAGAATAAAGCAAAGGTGATCCCAGCCTAACAAAATATGCTCAACCCCTAATAAGGTATAAGTGCTCCAAACATTGCCTTGATTCTTGGCTAAAACTTGTTCTGAATGTCTTGCTGTTAAGCGGTAGTGATATTCACTGTCTACATTCTGATAACGTAGATAAACATCAGTACTAGAAGTCTGTAGATTTGGGATAGATATTTTTCTCCCTTGCAATGACTCTAAGCATTCGAGCTGCCAATACTGTGTGCTAGCTCGGCCATCCTGAAAACTATGTTTGAGTATTGCTGTGCAATCCTCCGGATATTCAGGATAAAGGCTCAAGATGCGATCACCTTTCATCGGTAGCTTCAAGACTATTTGATACGTTAATTCAGAGTCAGCGCTAATAGATAAATAACCAGGGCGTATTTCGTCTGCATAAGTTGAGGCAGATAATAACGTCAATAAAACACTAAGCAGTCGTATTATATTCAAGGGATTTCTACCTCAATTTGATAATCAGCACTCAAATCTTGATATAAAGTATCTTCAGCTTGTTGTCTTTGCTGATAAATATATTCATTTAAGACTTTGGTTTCAATTTGAGAAAATTCAGGTATCTGAGGTTGTTCTTTACCTTCAACCATCAGTAAATAATGGCTCCCCTGTAGTAATATAGGTCCTGTCCATTCTTTAACGGGCGCAGCAATAATCTCTGGAATTATAGATGAGCTTAAGCGATGTTCGAGTGCTTGAATTGTCAGATCTTCCAGTTTTTCTGGCAACATAGACGCTGCAAAAATATCTTTATTCTCTTGATCATTACTTTGATGGGAAAGTGATTTTATAATACTAGGTAGGTCATCCTGAGTTTGTTGATTTAACCAACTGGCCTTAAGTTTTTTAAGACGAACACTATAACGCTTCTCCGGTAAAAATTTATCCTTATGCTTTAAATAGAATAACTGTAGTTGCTCATCTTTTGGTAGCTCTTGTTCAACGATGCCTTCCGCTAAAAAGGAAAGCTTTTGATATAGGCGATTACGAATAGCCGAATCATTCTCTGCTAACCCCATTTTTATTGCTTCACGGTAAAAAACCTCTTCTTTAATATGTTGCTTTATTAGGCCGTCTAATTCCTGGTTGGTTGGTGCGCGAAAATACATTTTCTTCCAGCGTTGTTTCATTATTAAAACATCACTTTCTGTTACTTTTACTTGCAAAGCTTGTTCAAGTTCACTTTGTTGAACAGAACTTTCGACCGTAATTAACATTACAGCTAACAGTAAAAAATACACTAAAGGTTCTCTAAATGTTTTTTTTAGAATTGACATATTTCAACCCGATAAATAATTATTAAAATAGAGAACCTTTAAGCACTCTCTGTATTACAGATGAAATAGGGCTAACTAGTTAACCCAAATAGGTGAAGTATAGGCTCGCTCAACAGTTGTTAGCTTAACTTTTTCAGGTAAATCAAGGTTAAACTCCTTAGCATCATATGCCGTCCATCTTGGGGTTGGAATTTCCAAAACTCTGGCATAATAAAAGGCATTTTGCCCTACCTGATATTCCTCATCTTTCCATAAAGTCATCAATTCTTCAGTGCCAATGTCGTTGGTGTAGCTAGCATTTTTAATATCAACCGTATTACCTACAGAAGGTAATTTACCGTCTTTATTTATTTTGCGATCTCCAGACCAAACCACGTCAAAGACTTTCTCTTGCGACTGGCCCTCTTCATCTATCCAGCCTTTAACAATTTGAATTCTATCCAGGTTAGCACCTTGAGGATCTTTTGATGCGGCTAAAACAAAGCTAGGAGCTGTAGTCTTTTTTGCAGATGATAGTGTTCCGCCCATTGGTACGCCTGCTTTGTAGGCTTGGTTAATCCAATCACTATTTTTAAGAATGCCTTGTGGAAATTCCCAGCTGGCAAATAACCTAACAGAGATACGGCTACCGGTAGTTGCAAAGGTTTCTTTGCGTTTCATGGCATCAAATAAAGCTTCACGAGTATTTTCTGTTGCCCATACTGCCGCTAAACCTGAAGCACTCATTGTCCAGCCTTCATTGATTAACTTTTTATCAACAGACTGACTCGCCGGTTTTGTCCAACGCTTCTTTGATGGTTCCATCTGAGCATTTTTTCCAAAGAAAACATCTTCTTCTGTTACTGGAATTGCATTGTGGCTATCAGAGCTAGCTATAAGGCCGAATTTATAAGGATTTACACCAAGTTTTTGCTCCATTTCTAGACCACGCTTATAACCCGATCTTGCATAGCTTCCCGCTAGCATTTCAGGCTTAATCACTTGTGTCATAGCTAAGTTAGCAACTTCCCAAGTTTCATAGTCTGCAAATTCATCATTAGGCGATAAGTAAGGGTGTGTTTCAGAATCCCCTTTGGTTTGGCTAACTTCGAGTAAGGGCTCCCATCGCTGAAGTAGTTTTGCGTATTTCTTATCAATGGGTTTTCCATTAACCTGATTATAATCAAACATCATGCCGCCACTTAAATTGGAATTGTGGGGAATTGCCAATACTTGGCCACCTGTATTCTTTTCATAAGCAGACATTGCTTGCCATAGTTGCAGAGGGTCATGGGCGGTTTTATTACTGTCTACTGGTAATGTTTTTTTAACGGTTTCGGCATCATCTCTGAAAATAACGACACGGTGCAAGTTGTTGCCTTTTCGCATCGCGGTCCATTCATAACCAATGAGGGCGGTAAACTTGCCCGGTTCGTTATGACGTTCAGCAGTATCTAAGTAATTATCCCAAATAGGCTGTGTTAACTCAGGATTATCGATGAGTTCTTTTGGAAGTTTACCTGTTCCTTGAGCCGTTACGATTTCTCTCACTGCCAAATAAGCAGTTTTTGGCCCTTTAGTTATCATGTCATGCCAACGTCTAGCGGTTGAATTCTTCATCAATACTGGATTGCCTTTAATTAGCTCATCCATCATGCCATAACCTTCGGCGTGATCTGCAACCACCATAAAATCTAAAGGCTTTCTTAATTTAACTAGTCGGCCAGACATTGATTTAACAGACTCGCCCTTTGCAATGCGAAAGCCCTCTTCTGGTGATAAAGTAAGGCCATAACCTCTTGCATCACCAGAAAGTGAGGTATGAAGATGGGTATCACCAAAAAATGCTTGCTGTGGAACTTTGTCAGAGGCGAATGCATTACTAGCACCAATAGTTGCCGCAACAGCTAGAAATAATTTTGAAAACATTGAGTAATTAATACGAGTCATCATGAACTTTCCTATATTTTTCAACTTATTAGCGAAGTTTTTTTTCACTATTCATTGATAAAAAATAACGCACCTATTTAAGAAATATTACCAACAGGTTAGCAAAGACAAAGGAACGAGTCTATAGTTTTGTACGACTATACAAAATTATTTTTTTGAAATAGCACTACTATGTTTGTACAAGCATACAAAAATATTATATGTTATTGTGTGTTACAGAAAAGTCCCTAAAAAAACAGTCTACACTAGTTCTTAAATACACTTAGTTCTGTAAAATAAAAACTATCAATTTATCTTCTCACCGCCAACACTGATTTAAATAAAACTCAAATGACAGTATCAAAATCGAACCAAGTAATAAAAAAACCTAAAACCAGTAAAAGTGAAATTACTCGCCAAAAAATTGTTGACGCTACCTTAGATCTTATTGCTGATGAGGGATTAGCAGGGCTATCCCATAGAAAAATTGCCGCTAGAGCTGAGGTAAAACTTTCATTGCTGAATTATTACTTTGGTACTTTAGATAACCTTATTGAGGCTGCATTTGATATTTTTTATGAAGCTGATCAAGAATATAACAAAGTAATGTACGCTAATCTAAATACAATACTCGGCTCACTTGATGAGCAAGACAAGAGTGAAATTCCATTAACGGTAAAAGAACAAGCTATAGAAGTTTTTTCTGAATATCTGCAAAAATATTATACTGATAGCCGCAAAGAAATTCGCATCAAATTCCACTTCGTTTATTTTGTCGGCGACAATATAGGGTTGATGAACAAAGCAAACAAATTCAAAACTTTTTTATTATCCTTCATTGAATCATTTCTGACGCGACTCGGTGGAAAGCAGCCCAAAACGGATGCATTTTTATTACTCTGTGCGTTAAGAGAAATACAGTTTGCTTATGTACTTCGTGGAGAAAAAGTTGACAATGAATTGCTCATTGCAAGCATCAGACGATTAGTCATTCTGTAAACCTCCAAGACAAAAAAACAAAAAAAACTATTGCAATAGATTTTAACACACTGTACTTTGTACGCTCGTACAAAACATTACAAGTTATTAATAAAAGCTACATTTAATTATAACAATCACACTTAAGTGATTGTTTATTAAAGCTTTTAACTTTAAGCATATTGCTGAGTATAACGACGTCTGTTTTGATTTGCCCCTAAGGTGCAAAATTATTCATTCATATAACTTGGAGATAGGCTTATGCATGCTTTGGTACGCTTAACCATCATTTTTCTGCTCAGTTTTTTTTCTAGCCATTTATTAGCTCAATCAAAACCTAATGTAGTCTTAATTTTACTTGATAATACTGGCTGGGGAGATTTTGGTCCTTATGGTGGTGGTGAAATGAGAGGAGCCCCCTCTCCTAACATTAACCAACTTGCCAGTGAAGGTTTAACCTTAACTAATTTCAATACCGAACCTCAATGTACACCAAGTCGTTCAGCTCTAATGACAGGCAGGTTTGCCGTACGTAGTGGTAACCAATCTGTGCCTTTAGGTGTACCTTATTACGGACTTATTCCTTGGGAAGAAACCGTTGCTGAAAAACTTAAATCATCAGGTTACGCCACAGCAATGTTTGGTAAATGGCATTTAGGCAAAACTAAAGGACGCTTCCCAACGGATCAAGGTTTTGACCAGTGGTATGGCATTCAAGACAGCTCTGGAGATGCTATGTGGTACTCACAAGAAATCAGCCAATTTTCAACTGCCCAAGATTTAAAAGATTCATTGCCCGACCATGAATATCCTTGGGTATTAACCGCAAAAGCTGGTGAAACACCTAAGCAAGTTAAAAAGTTTGATATGGAGCAAAAGCGACTTATTGATGGTGAGCTGACTCAAATGGCTGTAGATTATATTCATGAAAAATCTGATTCTGATGAGCCATTCTTTCTTTATGTACCGTTAACCGCCATGCATTTCCCTACGATGCCTAGTGATGAATTTGCTGGCAAGTCAGGCCATGGTGTCTATACCGACATGCTAATGCAAACAGATCATTATGTTGGTCAAATCAGCAAAGCTCTTAGCGATACCGGACTTGATAAAGATACATTATTTATCTTTACCGCCGATAATGGACCAGAAGATCCTATCAATGGTAATAATCAATATACTGGCTGGACTGGTCCATGGCGTGGAACTTACTTTACCGCCACTGAAGGTGGATTACGCACACCATTTATCGCTAAATGGGGTAATAACATACCTGCAGGAAAACGCAGTAATGAAGTTGTGCATTTAGTTGATATTTTCTCAACTATCTTGGCCGTTGCAGATGTTGAAGCACCAAATGATAGACTTATCGATGGTAAATCTATGGTGGGACTTTTTACCGGTAAAACGAAAAAATCACCTAGAGAAGGCTTCCCAATTTTTGTTGGCGATGAGCTCTACGCAGTAAAATGGCGTGATTGGAAAGCTCACTTTATCTTTCAAAAAAGTAAATTTAGTCCGAAAGAAATTTACTCTACCGCACCTAAAGTAATCAATCTCAAGCATGATCCAAAAGAACAATTTCAAGCTGCGGAGCCTTATAACGCATGGCTACAATACCCAGGAATAAAGCTTGTGGTTGATTACAAAATGTCTCAAGCACTACAACCTGATGTACCTGTAGGCGCACCAGACTCTTATATTCCACCGCCACTAAAAAGCATGAAGCAATTAAGATCTAAACAATAGAACAACATTCGCTAAGTACTCAGATCACCTCATAACTAAGTACTTTACATAACAAAAAATATAATTTAACTCAGTAGCCTTAGTTATCTGGAATCTGTTATTAGAAATTAGCAGTAGGCTGCTGCATTTTGTGAGTTGGAGAATACAAATGAAACATAAAAATTGGTTAACTTCACTGAAAATAAAATCAGTCATTGTTTTAGTATCGGCAATGACAATATACAACAGCGGCGCTCAAGCTGAATTTATCGCGAAAGAAGAGTTTAAATCGGTCATTAACACCGACCCTGTTATCAGTAAAAAGTTTGATTACATTTTTCAAGGACATCAACCTGAAATTGTCAAAGTAGCTGAAGGTGTATATTTAGCAAAAAGTTTTGGCCAAGGCAACGCCGTATTAGTTGAAGGCGATGACAGCGCAGCCATATTCGATGTAGGTGATAGCTATGAACACGGTAAAGCCATGCTAACAGAGCTAAGAAAACACACCAAAAAACCTATTAAAGCGGTGATCTATTCCCACTTTCATTTTGATCATATTTTTGGTGGCAAAGCGTGGATTGAAGCCGCAGATAAAGACGTACAAATAATCGCTCATGAATCCACGGCAAAATATTTAAATGAACGTGTTTCTGCAATGGCACCACGTACCGACTGGGGTTTGGCCATGCAATTTGGTTTATTTCTTGATGAGTCTTGTGCTGTTGGTGAAGGCCCCTTATGTTCAGGTGTACATGGCATTCAATTTCCTCGCGTTGGTTCAACGAAAGGACATAAGCGTCACGTAATTTATCCTAATCGTACGTTTAGAGATCGCATGACGCTTGATCTAGGAAACCTGGAAGTTGAATTAATTCACTCCCCTAGTGAAACCCCTGATAACATTATAATGTGGATCCCAAAAAGAAAAACGATTCTTACGGGTGACTCATTAACACCAACATTACCGCCAATTTTTACCGCTCGTGGTCAACGTGTACGTGATCCTGAAGGCTACTTATCTTCGCTTGATTTAATGCGCTCATTGAATCCTGAGCACGTGGTACCTAGTCACGGACCAGCTTTTTCTGGCCCGTTGGCACAAAATGTATTAATGACTTACCGTGACGCTGTTGCGTTTATGTATCATCAAACTGTGAGAATGATCAATAAAGGTATGGGCCCAGAAGAAATTGCTAGCAAGTTGGTTCTGCCTCCCCAATTAGCCAATCACCCTTTATTAGGTACTTGGTATAATGATTTACAAACACAAGTTCGCGGTATTTATGGCTACCTAGTCGGTCACTACAATGATGTTGCCGAAATGCCCTTGTTAGCACCAGAAACTGAAGATACAAACATGATTGCGCTGGCCGGTGGCCCAAAGCCTTATTTAAAGAAGCTACAAGCTGCTTATGATAACGGTGATTATACTTGGGTTGCTCGCGCTGCCAGTCACTTAATTAGAATAGAGCCAGAAAATCAGGCGGTTAAAGATCTTAAGGCGAGTGCATTAAGAGTATTAGCAGGCCAGTCAATCTCTGGATCACATCGCCATTTTTACTTGCAGCATGCAGCAGCACTAGAAGGTTTGATTGATGTCACAATGAAAGCTAGATTCAGCGCTGATGATGTATCAACAGTACCTGTGGATAGTTTAATCAAGCAAATTCCTTTTAGACTTGATGTAAGCACCGCAATGCAAAAGAAGCAGAGCTACACTGTTAACATTAATGATAGTAAGCAAACTTATGTTATTCAGCTGCGTAGTGGCATTGCTGAAGTCTTTAATGCTGACGAGAATTCAAAAGCGGATATCAGCATGGATAGCCAGTCTTTCCGCCTGTTTTATATCGGCTTGTTACCTCTCGATGAAGGCTTTGAGCAAGGCAAGATGAAAGGTGATAAGGCGCTAGCAGTAAGCTTCTTCTCTCATTTTGATTGGCCAAAAAACGCTAAATAAATTATTAATATCTAATACAACCCCTTTGAGCTATTTATGTTCAAAGGGGCTGTTTTTTCTAGCAGGGTAAACCATGAATAAACGATTGCGCTCTTCAATAATAGTTATTTGTCTTATTATGATCGTTGGTGGTTTATATGCCTATAACAAGATAAGAGGTAAGGTCGTTCGCTTAACCCCAGAAGTACAAAAAGAATTAAATTTAGCCGTTAGTAAAGAAAATGAATCGGCAATTACAAAACCTTCATTTCGTCCTCGAAATATTCAAGGTGCTAATCCACTTAAAAATGTCTATTTTGGTGATACCCATACCCATACATCCTTATCGTTCGATAGCTATTTATCGGGCACTCGTTTTTCTTTAGAAGACGCTTATAAATTTGCTCAAGGTGAGCAGGTACAGCTATTTTCAGGTGAGATTGCTCAATTATCAGAGCCGCTTGATTTTGTCGCAATAACAGACCATGCAGAAAGCTTTGGTCTTTTTGAGGGTTGTGCATCAAAAAACCTGAATGCTAAACAAAAAGATTTTTGTGGTCAGTTCGATGATCCTTCATTGAGCACGTTATTTAAACTTAAAAAAGAAGTCGTTAAACGTCCGCCTAAAGCCCCTGCTGATTTGTGCTTAGAGGATGGTAGCTTTTGCCGTGAGCATGGAAGAACAACTTGGTTAAAGACACAGCAAGCCGCAAAAGATGCTTATATTCCAGGCTTATTTACCACATTTTACTCTTTTGAATATTCACCTGTTTGGAAAGATTTAGGCTCAACCCATAGAAATGTTTATTTCCGTAATACTCAAGTGCCAGATAATGTTGTCTCAGCTTTTGATGCGAGTACTGCGATAGAACTATGGAAAATATTAGAGAGTACTTGTACACAAAATTGTGAATTTCTTACCATTCCGCATAATTTAAATCGTTATCAAGGCAAAGCTTACTCATCGGTAGATGAGGATGGTAAACCGTACACTAAAGAAGATTGGCAAAGTAGACAGCGTAATGAACCGCTAGCTGAAATCTATCAGGCGAAAGGGAATTCTGAATGTGCTGTTGCTGTGAATACTGCAGATGAAGAATGTAACTTTGAGCAACTTTTTCTTCCTTGTGAAGGTGATGAAAAAGGAAGGTGCGCTAGTGACGGCTCTTTTGCTAGAGATGGTTTGAAATTTGGACTCACTCTTGAAGATGAGTTGGGTTTTAATCCATTACGCTTTGGTTTTATTGGTAGTACAGATACTCATAATGCTACCCCTGGAGATACTGAAGAATGGGATTATCGTGGAAAGTTAGGGGTAAGAGATCAAACAGCTGTAAAACGCTTAGCAGAACCTAGTTTGATACCCGGTAATATCTTTGGGTATAACCCTGGAGGATTAGCCGCAATATGGGCACCGGAAAATACCCGAGAAGCTCTTTTTGATGCGATGAAGAGCAAAGAAACCTATGCAACAAGCGGAACCCGTATTCGTCTTCGTTTTTTTGGCAGCTGGACATTAAATAAGCAAGCACTTAATCAAGAAAACTTGATCAAGGATGCTTATGAAATCGGGGTACCTATGGGTGGAGTATTAAAAGCTAATCGACAGCAGCAAAAGCCAAATTTTTTGGTGTGGGCTGTTAAAGATCCCATCGGCGCCAACTTAGACCGTATCCAAATGGTCAAAGGTTGGGTGGAAAATGGAAAAATTAAAGAAGAAGTGTTTGATATCGCCTGTTCAGATGGTGCTTCGCCGAGCAGTGAAACAGGTAAGTGCCCTGATAATGGTGCAAGAGTAAAACTCGATACTTGTGAGGTCAGTGCCAATGTTGGCGATAAAGAAATAAAAGTGTTATGGACCGATGAGAATTTTAAGGCTGAAGATTCATCATTTTATTATGTGCGAGTATTACAAAACCCTACTTGTCGCTGGTCTAGTTATGATGCTATTCGCTTAAATGTAGCCCCTCCTAAAGAAATATCAGCGGTATTAAAAGAGCGTGCATGGTCATCGCCCATTTGGTATTCGCCAAATAATTAATTTTAAACGTTAATTAAAAATACCAGAGGAGGTAGTTTATGTTTTTTAAAATATTGAAAGAACCTATCTTTTGGTTTTTATTGCTTAGCATTAGCATTTTTACTATAGAAATAAAGTTAGGCTCTCAAGATAATTATATTAAAATTGAGCAGGCTAAAATTAAACAATTAGAAGAAAAGTGGGAGAAAGAACATGGCCGCTTGCCAACCGATAGTGAGCTGTTGGTTGTACTGGAGCCTGAGATAATAGATGAAATCTTATATCGGGAAGCTAAATCGATTGGTCTGGAGTTGGATGACAATGTAATAAGAAGGCGGTTAATTGAAAAATACCGTTTTATGCTTAATCAATCTTCGTACCTTGATGATATCGATGAAGAAACACTAAAAGCCTATTATAAAAAAAATATGGACCAGTATCAGATTGCTGACAGTATCAGCTTTAAACATCACTTTTTTAGCAAGGTTAATCGAATCGATCCTCAAGGGAATGCAGCAACTGCGTATTTATCAAAGCAGTCTCAGCCTGAGAAAACGATCAAGGCTGATAGTTTCTTGGGGCCTTCTGTTATTGATAACGGAGGGCGGGATGTTATTGAACGTATTTTCGGTAACTCTTTTTTTGCAGACTTAAATAAGCTGAAATTAGAGCAGTGGAGCGAACCGATACAGTCGGTATATGGTTGGCATCTGGTCTATATAACGGATAGAAAAAATTCAATGCAGTTGTCATATAAGCAGTCTAAAGAGAAAGTTATAAAATCCATGCAAGTGCAAAAAAGACAAATCGATGAAAAATCCAGGCTATCAAAATTAATGACAAAATACAGTGTTGAATTTCAATAGATTGAAATGAAAAACTAATAAAGGTAATAAGTTAATGTTTAAAAAAATACTGAGCAGAGCTACATTGTTTTATTTATCTGCTGTTGTTGTCGGTATTGTCGTATCGAGAGCGACTCTGATTCCCTTGGTCGATTATCTTGCTGTTTCTAGTGCCGAAGGTGAAATCCATAGTGGCCCTTGGGTAACAGGATTAAAGAAAGGTTCAGCCGATCAAAACTTTATTCAGAAAGCCGTGATTGCGAAAATTGGCATTGGTAATTTGACCAAGGAAGAATCCCTCGTATGGAATACTTTTAAAGATTCGAGTGGAGAGCAATTACATTCTAAATACGATTATGAAGTACGTTTTACAGGACCTATGCCTGTAGAGACTAGCGGGTTTTGGAGCCTGACTCTTTATAATAAGGAATATTTCTTAGCTGAGAATCCTATTGATCGTTTCTCTATTGGTTCAAAAGATCTTATAAGAACGAATTCCGATGATAGTTTCACTATTATTGTTTCTAGTAAAAAACCAGAGGATGTTACTAATTGGTTACCTTCACCAAAGAACGATTTCTTTGCGTTAAATATTCGAAATTATATTCCTAAAGCAGTCATGCTAAATGATCCTAAATCTTTTGTAATGCCTGAAATTAGAAAAATTGACTCTGTTTTAGCTAGTGCACAATTGGAGACAGCTAAATGAAAATAATATCAAGACAGTCAATTGGATTGTGGATCTTACTTTTTTCTTTGAGCTGGTTGTTTGCGACAGGGGGACTTTTATATAAGTTACCCAATCTCATTATTAATAAGATTTCTAACATCCAGCTTGAGCAAGTTGGAAAGATTGATACATGGTTACATAAACGGTCAACGGTTGATCATACTTTTACCGATGTTGTTAGGCCTAATGTCGATGCTGTTTATTCATCGGTCTTTGCTGACTTAACCAAAGGGCCATATGTATTAGAAGCACCCGTTATCAACAAGTATTGGAGTTTTGGATTTTATGCCAATAATACCACCAATTTTAAAATACTCTCAATTCGCAACCACGAGGAAGGTAAGCCTGTTAAGGTGATGCTGGCTCCAAAAGGCTATGAGGGCGATACTCAGGGTATGGAGGTTATTGAAGCCCCCAGTGACCTTGTTTGGATTATTGCCAGATTAAGAATTGAAGGTAAGCCGGATGAAGAACGAATTCATGCTATTCAGGATCAATTTTCATTTTTACCCTTATCTCAATATCAAATGACACATTAACGATAATGTTTATTGCTATAAAAAATCAAACAGAAATATGAAAACTTAATTTGTTGAAAACAGGAAAAAAAAAGGTGCTTTGTGCAACAACCAACTAGTAAAACAATGTAACTATCAGTAAGATACTACGGATACAAAACAATTACGGAAATGGAAGTCGCCAAGTATGAATAGACGCTATTTCTCTTGTCATCATTAAGATTTTTAGATTGATATTTAATCAATAAGAAAAGCGGCATATATCGCCAAAATTTCAGGAGAGTGTTATGAAAAATATATTATCCGTGCTGATCACGTCATTAACCGCGGTAGCTTTTTTTCCTGCTATTGCAAATGAAAAGCCTCCAACAAAAACCTTATCAAAAGACTATCAACATTATAGCTACTCTCCGTATGTAAAGCCTAAACATGCAACTAGACCTCTTTGGGGCGATACCCATGTGCACACTAATTTATCTACCGATGCCGGATTAGCAAGTAACCGCCTGCCACCAGAAATGGCCTACCGTTTCGCTCGTGGTGAAGAAGTAACCTCTTCTTTGGGCATTCCTGCCAAACTCTCTAAACCACTGGATTGGTTGGTGATTGCTGATCACACCGATGGTATGGGACTTATTGGCGATATATTAAAAAGTGACCCAGAGATTATGGGTTTTGAACAAGTGCAAGGTTGGAACAGAGCATTAGTTGAAGGTGGTGAAGTAGCGGCTCAAGCAAAAGTCGATCTTGTTAAAACATTTTCTGCCGGCAAAGTTGATCCTAAGTTAATGGCACTTTATGCACCTGGTTCAACAAAGTATCAAAGTCTTTGGCAAAAAGCGGTAGCAGATGCCGAAGCATTTAATGAGCCTGGACGTTTTAGCACGCTCATTGGCTATGAGTGGACATCGCTCATTAACGGCAACAATATGCACCGTGTTGTTATTATGCGTGATGGTTCAAAACGCGCTTTACAATTTGAACCTTTTACCATGACACCGCCAACCGGAAGTCCAGATCCGCGTGATTTATGGAAATATATGGACAAGTATGAAAAAGTTACTGGCGGGAAAATACTGGCTATCCCACACAATGGCAACATATCAAACGGCATTATGTTCCCCCTTGATGCGCAATGGAATGGCAGAAAATTCGATAAATCCTACGCTAAACAACGCGCACGATTAGAACCCCTTTATGAAGTGACACAAATTAAAGGGGATAGTGAAGCACATCCATTTTTATCGCCGGGTGATGAATTTGCTGATTTTGAAACTTGGGATAAATCAAACCTTGCCGCAACAGAGTTAAAAACCAAAGATATGCTCGCTGGTGAATATGCCCGTGAAGCCCTGAAACGAGGCTTAGCAATTGAAGAACGTTTAGGAACCAACCCATATAAATTTGGCCTTATTGGTTCAACCGATACTCACACCTCACTAGCCACAGCAGAAGAAAATAATTTTTTTGGTAAAAATTCCACTGACGAACCAACAGGCATTGAACGTGGCAAGATCCGTTTAAAGAAAATTGGTGATGGCGCACTAATGAATTGGGAAACATCGGCGTCGGGTTTAACGGCTGTTTGGGCTGCTGATAACTCGCGTGAAGCAATATTTGATGCCATGCAAAGAAAAGAGGTTTATGCCTCTACGGGGCCAAGAATAACGCTACGCGTTTTTGGTGGCTGGGACTTTGATAACAAAGACCTCAATGCACAGTCTTTTGCAAGCATTGGCTATGAAAAAGGGGTACCTATGGGCGGTGATTTCACTAAAAAACCGAGAGCAGCAAAATCACCAAAATTAATGATAGCTGCTATGCGTGACCCAATCGGTGCAAACCTTGACCGCATTCAAGTGGTTAAAGGTTGGGTTGACCATGATGGTAAAACTCAAGAACAGATATATAACGTAACTTGGTCTGGTGAGCGAGCTATAGACAAAAACGGAAAACTACCAGCAGTTGGAAATACGGTCAATGTTGCAGATGCTACTTGGAGCAACACTATTGGTGAAAGTGAGCTGTCTACGGTATGGACAGATCCTGATTTTGATAAAAAACTGAATGCTTTTTATTATGTGCGCGTTTTAGAAATACCCACACCAAGATGGACAACTTATGACGCTCACCGTTTTGGCATTGAAATCCCCAAAGGCGCTCCTACCACGATTCAAGAGCGCGCGTATTCGTCGCCCATTTGGTATCAACCTAATTAGTCATAATTTACAATAACTTAAAGTATTTAGCAGGTTAAAATGAATAAAGTTATCAAAGGATTTACATACTCAGCAGCATTGGCTTCATGTTTAATGGCAGGCATTACGCAAGCAGGTGTCGGCGATGGGCCAAGAGCCTATCAAATAGGCCCTGTTGGCGCACAAAAATTTAACGTCATGCCAATTTACCAAAATTCCAGCTTTAATGTTGATGGCAGTCCCGCAGAGCCTGCAGCTCGCATCAAAGCAAAATTAGTTGCGCTTCAGTATACCTCACTAATTAATGTTAGCGATAAAACCGCCGGTGTATTTGCTATCGTACCAATGGGTGAAGTGACTGGCGATTTACTGAAAACAAACAAACAGGGAGAAAATTCAGGGCTAGGTGATATTGTATTGGGCGGCGTTGTTGGCCTTGTAGGGGCGCCTGCAATGACGATGCAAGAGTTCGCGTCATATAAACCTGAATTTGGTTTTGGTTTATTAGGAAAGATAACCTTACCTACTGGCGAATACAGCGCAGACAAAATGTTTAATTTGGGTACCAACCGCTGGGCGGCTCAGTTTGGTGGCGTACTTTCTTGGTATTTTGGCGAAAGTTTGTTACCAGGCCAAGTCACCTCGTTTGAATTAACGCCAACAGTTACTGTTTATGGTGATAATGACGACCCAACCAGTGGCGACCTACTGGAGCAAAAAGAACTCTATACCTTAGAAGCTAATTTAACACATGATTTTAATAGCCAATTTTGGGGCTCAGTCGATGCGCTTTACTTAATTGGGGGTGCTACTATCACCGACGGTATAAAGGCTGAGAATGAAACGGAGAAATTTTTATTAGGCGCTACCGTCGGGGCTTATCTTCCTAACGGTTATAGCCTTCAATTGAACTATGGAAAAACCCTAAAGGTGGACTCTGACGGATATAATGATCATTTAGTACGTTTAAAAATATCTAAATCATTTTAATTATCTAGAATGTGAATTCGCTTTGGGGTACTAAATAACCCAAAGCGAGTTTAGTTTTTAGCGAATAAAATCAACTAATTTATACCTCATAATTTAAGTCACTAGCCAAAACCCTGCAATTCTCTCAATGAGCCAATACGCAGATATACCACCAATTAAATAAACAACACTATGCAGGCTCAAGCGTCTAGCTATTGAACCTATATTGCTGTATTGACAAATAATGTCACTAGCCTTCACCAAAATCAAAATAACCGAAATAAAAATCAATTGCCCTATTTCAACACCAATATTAAAAGTGAGCAACGCTGTCGGAATCTCATTTTTCGGTAAGCCAGTCTCAGATAATGCACTAGCAAAACCTAAACCATGAAGCAAACCAAATAGAAAAGCAACTAACCAAGGTTTTCTTTCTGAAAGGCGCAACTCTCCAGTTCGTCTTTTCAAAATCTCTACCGCTAAAAATACAATAGACAATGCAATAATGGCTTCGACTACTGGAGTATAAATAGTTATATATCCTAACGAAGCTGCAGAAAGAGTTATTGAATGCGCTAACGTAAATGCGGTGATAGTTTTAAATAGCTTCCATTTTGAACTGACTAAAATAATTAACGCTAAAACAAAAAGTAAATGATCTATGCCAACAAGAATATGATCTATGCCTAATACTAAATAAGTAGTGATTACGTCCCAAATAGATGGGGAAATTGGTAATATTTTATTTGGATATTCAGGCGTTAATAACAGTGTTGCTACTTCGCCACTAATTGATTGAACACGAACCAAAACATCGGTTGCCGTGCTATTAAGCCCTTCAATAAATACTTCCTGACCACCAACCCCTCCTGCACAATTTGTTGTCCAGTTTGTTGAAAATGCATTGCCGGTAAAGCTTAAATTAGGGGCATGACGATATTGACAATTTTCTGGTAACAATGCTGATATATTCATAGGCAAACCACCAACTTGAGGAACTTTCCAAGTTATGGTGTAAACATCATCATACTGAGCTTTTATTTCTAAATAGCCCGGCTCTAGCGCATGTGAAAAACATGCTGAAAAAAATAAGGGGTTTAACCATAATGCTATGGAGAATAATGTCGGCCAAAAAACCGCTGCGACCTTATTCATTAGCTTTGTTTTCTATCAGAGGTTCAATTGTTACCTCATACTCTTGTAAGTAGCTTTTAAATTGACGTTCAGATAACTCTTTGGCTTGTTGATAACGCCAGTTTTTTAAAACTTGATTTCTAATTTGTCCAAGCTCAGGTAAATAAGCTGCTTTAATATGGTTAATAAAAACAAAATGTTCACCAAAGTTAGACCAGATAGGGCCTATCCATTTTCCGCTAGGTGCTGACATTATTTCGTCGGAAAATTGCTCGCCATAACTTTGTGCAATTTCTTGCTTGCTGCTTAAGGGGTTAATAAAAGGCAATACCGATGATTGATTAAGCGTTATTGCCTCATCTACTTGAGTGTAGGAAGTTAATTTGCGACGAATCGAAGAACGTTGTTTTTCGCTGTTTTCATTTTTAAAAAAAATTTGGAAAAAAGCGATTTTTTTAACTTGAGTATAAGTTGCTTTATTTTTTTCTAAATATGCGACTAATTGTTCATCATTTGCTTCTATCATGTTGACTGATGATTGCACCATAAATTCCATTTTTTGTCTTAAACGTTGACGTATTACTGTGTCATTTTGTTCAAGACCAAGTGATAAAGCTTCACGATAATAAACTTCTTCACGTAAGTATTCATTGACAAGGTTTGATAGTTCAAGCTCGTTTGGGAATCGTTTCCAGGTGTTTTTAAATTGGAGTTTTAGGCTTTGCTGTAATTGTTTACTAATAACAATTTTTTGATGAGTTTTAGATGAATTATTCGCTGACTTTTGAGGAACAAAAAGATCAAAAACAACAAATAAAACTACGCCAATAAATAAAAAATGTAGTAGAGGTTCGCGTATTATATTATTCCAATGAGCCATGATTGTTTTTTTAAGAAAAGGATACTGGACATTATGCCTTCGCTAGCGCTAAATACAATAATGCCAGTTAATTATTTATAATCAACTGGCATATATTCGTTAGCTAACAACTACTCAAAATTATAACTAAACTGTAATGAAACACTACGTCCTTCCTCTGCTCGTACACCATAAAAACCAGGACCAATTAAAGCCATATCAGTTGCAAAACTCACCGTTGTTTCATCTGTTAGGTTTTTACCTAATATAGCGACTTGCCAAGTATTATCTGCGCTCATAAAAGCAACTCGTGCATTAAGTTTGGCGAAAGCATCTTGTTTCGTAAAGGGGTTTAAATCACCATTGGTATAATATTCAGACTTATATAACACATCTAGATTTGCTTTAAGTTCATAGGCGTCAGCAATTTCAGTGTAGTATTCTAAGCTTATGCTACCAGAAAGTTTTGGTGCAAGTGCATTGGTTTTTCCTGACATATCACAAGAGGTACCATTTTCTTCAATGTTGTCTGGTACCAGTGATACGCTGCTAAAGCATTTAGCGCCAGTATAGTCATCCCATTCAAAGTCTAAAAAGCCTAAACTACCATTAACTAGCCAGTTGTCCGCGAAAGCCCAACGACCATCAAGTTCAATCCCCATGGACGTCGCCTTAGCGCCATTTTCAACAAAGAAACCTGTGCTACCGTCATAAACTGAGGTTTGCAAATCTTCAAATAGCATTGAGAATAAGGCGATATTTATATCCGCTAAACCGTCATCCAAGGTAAACTTGCTACCAAGCTCAAACGAGGTAACACTTTCGTCCTCAAACTCAAAATCATCTGGATTATTTGAACGAGAATCAAAACCGCCCGCTTTAGAGCCCGTTGAAACTGAAGCATAAATCATGGCATCGTCCATCTTATATTTGATGTTTAATGCCGGTGTAAAGCTACCTTCATTTCTGGTATTTTGAATTTCATGGTCATAAATATTTTGCCCCGCTAAGACAACAGCAGAATAAATGGGCCCTGGCAAGCCATTAGGGAATGCTTGGGCAATAGCAGGCGCTTTTATTAGAGGCATCTCAACTACAGGTGTTCGCGTTGTCGGGTCTACTGCAAGCAATTTACGGTAGCCGTCTTTGTCTTCATTTGAATATCGTAAACCTAACGTTGCTTCCCATTGTTCACTAAATTTATAGTCAAATTGAGCAAAAACAGCGCCAGTATCAGAATCAACATTAAATTTACGATCACCAATGATATTTAGCGGATAAACCATATAATCTTCAAGATACTCTAATTTGGTTGTTTGATAATAAACACCCGCAATATAATTAAAAGCACCATCGTAGGCTGAAGTAATACGGAATTCTTGACTGAGTTGTTCAAATTTTTCATTACTTAACGGACGATAAATCAAGGGTAATGGACCATGATCTGCGTCACTAGAGCTATCTACTTCATAACTTTGCCAAGCCGTTATTGAAGTAAGCGTACTATCGCCCATATCGTATTCAACATTTAGGGTAAGATGATCAGCATCAAATGAAGCCTTTTCTTCTTCTCCTAGTGCAGGGATAGTTTTATGACTTTTATCATCAATAACATAATCTTTAATCACCTCTAGTACCGGAGCACCGCTAGCGGCAATGGCTGGTTCAACAAATGCTTGTGTTACACTACCGTCATATTCATCTTTGTCATGTTGAGCCGTTAACATCACATTGAAATCATCACTTGGTTGCCAGGCTAGCGTTAAGCGACCAAGAAAGGTTTCATGATCTGGCCCCTCTACATCAGTCACTGTATTAGTGACAAAGCCGCCACCATCAACATATTTTAAAGCTACCCTACCTTGAATATTATCGGCAAGAGAATTAGATACTGCGGTTTCAACCGTTGTTGTACCAAAGCTAAAGTCATAATCGGTATTAATATAACCTTGAAAGTCTTCTGTTGGTTTTGCATTGGTTAAATTCAATGCACCCGCAGTAGTATTTTTACCAAATAAGGCACTTTGTGGGCCACGCAATACTTCAACTCGTTCTAAATCAAGAAAAACACTACGCATTAAATGACCACGACCACGGTATACGCCATCAACAAAAGTACCTACCGTTTGTTCAAAACCTTGATTTGGTCCTGAGCCAAGACCGCGCATCATTACATTAAACCCTTGTCCTGTCTGGTTTACTGAGAAGTTGGCGATATATGAAGACAATTCGGCAGAATCAGTAATATTGGCCTCTAGTAGCTTATCTTGATTGATGGCTGTCATAGAAATTGGTACTTCTTTAACGTTTTGTACACGTTTTTGTGCCGTTACCATAATGACTTCTAGTTTATCATCCATTGCTTGGTTTGCTTCATCAGCTGCATGTGCCAGTGTTGGCACACTCAAAGCTACGGATAGAGCCAAGCTAAGCTTGCTCATACTGTATTTTCTATTCGTTGTAAGCATATTATCCCCTCATAGTACTGTTAGAAGTTCAAGTGATTATTACCACCACTTATAATTCTCATGTTATTTACTCTTTCTATTCCAAAGTTGTTTTTTCCTTTCCTTGGTTGTATTTATACTAACTCGCCCAACCTTTGAACGAGTGTACAAACAACACCAGACTACTATTGTACGACCGTACAATCAATGTTTTTTTTAATAATTCGGTATTTTCAACAATAATTTTTGCCATTCTATTGCAAAATACAGTGATGAAAAGTAGAGCTATTCACTAGTATAAAGGACGGTTTCAGTAAATAATGGATACTAATCAACGGGTTAATATCATTGATAAAAAGACAGGTCATCCTTGACCTAAATTAGCAAGAGATCTCCCTCAGCTACTGGCTTGTATAGTTAGTACAGTTTAATAAACTTAAGGAAATATCTAACTATGTAGAATTTCCCAGGTGTCAATAAGTTGACCGCGACGATAAGTTATTAGATCACCGAATTGCAAAAAGACAAATTCACTTTGGCTTGGTCGGAAGAAGACATGATCGTCAACATTTATATTAACCTTATTTGAACCATTCACGATTTCTTGGTTAGTACTAGTGCCGAACAAACCATTACCTTGTAGACCTTTTGGGGATTCATAGTGTGCTAACCATTTTCCACCATAAATAAAAAATGTTTGCTGCATGTTTTTATCCCACATCGGAAAAATATTTTGTGCGAACTCGGTCGCCGGAAGTTTTGTTCCTGACATTTTCTTTAATACAGGTGTCGCAATATAGGCCGCAGGAGAATAATCAGCGAGAGTTGGGATATCAAAATCAGTGGGTTTCACTAAACAAGAGCCTGCAGAAAGTTCATTGGCAACAGTTTTTTCTTTATGTAAAGCAACACTTGGACTACCTGCGCCATTAAAGCAAAGCTTCTGCTTTTTATACTCTGGTGCTTGCAGATACAAGCGCTCAATAAACCCTTGATATATGGCTTGTGATTGTTGGTACGCTTGTTCTTGCGACATAATAATACTAGGAATTTTAACCACATGGGGATCATATCCCATAAAGCCTGAAAAGCTTAAATATTGTGGGTTTTCTTGTATTAATTTCAGTAAAGAGTCAAGCTCTGCCGCTTCCTGCAAGCCACCTCGATGTAAACCAACGTCTATTTCAATATTAACTTGCATTCTCACCTGCAAAGCTTTTGCTAACGCAAGATATTGTGATAAGCGCGCTTCGCTATCAATCAACCACTGTAATTGTAATTCAGCTTTGAAAGAGTCAGGATTATCATGGCTTTGATAAAATATCTCTGCCGCTTTCACTGGCATAGGTTTACCCATTAGCACATCGACATTTGGATATTCACGGGCAATATGATTAAGAAATGGTTGATGAAAAACCATCAATTTATTGGTATTGGCTTTTTCCATAATATAACCAAGCAAACTAGGGCTTGGCAGTGACTTAGCAACAATGCGATAGTCTACAGCAGGGTTTAGCTGAGCCTTTAAAACCGCGATATTATTATCAAGTAAATCTAAATCAACCAGCATACTCGGAATAAAATCACCACCTTCCTTTAAGCTATTATTAAGCACATTAAAATACTCATTATAAGGAGCACCATTATCGCTAGGCTTTAAAGATAGCGCTCCTGCGACACCAACAGCTACGCCGGCAAGTATAAATTGACGTCTATTCATTTTAATTTCCTGTAACTACTAGCCTAAGCCTAGTACGGTATTGATATGGTCATTAGTGAAGATGTTTTTCGGATCCATTTGTTGACGAACTTTTAAAAAGTCATCAAATTTAGGGTAACGGGCACGCTGTTCTTTCGCGGTAAGCGTATGTACTTTCCCCCAATGTGGACGACCTTGATATTTCCAAAAAATGGGTTCGATAATAGCAAAATATTTCTTATAGTCTTTGTCATGAAAATTATGACAGCTAATAGCACAGCAATCTTGCTGATAGAAAGGGCTTAACCAAATATCATCGGCTTGTATGTAACGAACTTCTATTGGAAAGATGACATCAATATTTTGCTTTTTAATGGTGGCAAGGATTTCACGTAAGCAGGCAACGCCATACTCTGCAGGCACCGAATACTCCATTTCGTTAAATTGAATGTCCCGTAAATTACCAAATACTTCATAGTTTTTACCGGTACGCACTTCTTTTTCTACTCTACTCGCGCCTGCATTAACGATAAAGCTACGTAAAAATGGTACTGCATCAACCACTTTGGATAAGGTTCTAAAAGTTTCATAGGCATCACCATTATTAACTTTCTGCTCTAGTAGCTCAGTTTCTTTTACTTTATCTAAAGTAATACCCAAAATATAATCCGCATGCGGTAATGCATAAAATTCAAAATGGCGATGTTGATCGCGCAGTTTTTCCATATTAGCCAAACCTTCTTCAAGGCCTAGCATCCAACTAGTTTCTTTTAAGTAATATTTATCTTCAGCTTCAATACGAATATTTGTGACTGCGCCTAATGCCCCTATATTTGTGCGAGCGGCATTAAATAACTCGGTATTCTCATCGGCACTACAATTAACCTCTTCTCCTAAACCATTAACCAAAGTCATTTGTTTAACTGTAGTCGACATCGAGCCAAAATTAATGCCCGTGCCATGAGTAGAAGTGGCAATTGCACCAGCAAAAGTTTGAGTATTTATATCTGGCATATTTTGCAAACTTAGACCATGTTGCCATAGTTCTGCACCCGCCGCCGCTAATACAGTATTTGCGGCAACATCAAACTGCTTAGTTTTGACATCAACATTACTAATGCCATTAAAGTACGCTAGCGACATTAAAGACTCATTAGTAGGCACTAAAGCTGAAAAACTATGCCCAGAGCCAACTAAACGAATACGCTGTTTAGTTTGCTTAACCATAGCAATCAAGTCATCACTATTTTTCGGCACTAATAGTTCGTTATGTTCGCAAGACTGATTGCCAGACCAATTACGCCAAGGTTGCACACGTTTGCCATCTTTACCAATTGCACCTTCAAGCTTGGGTAGTATAAATTCAGGTTTGTTGTCACTACAAGCTGATAACCCCAGTGTGCTGGTAGCCCCCACCGCCACTGCTGTTTTTAATAGTGAACGTCGATTCAGGTTAATTCGTTCAAACTGCATAAATGAAATACTCCCAAGTAGAAAAAGATAGTTTATATGTAACATACTATATACGGTTTCGTACGGTCGTACAATCTAGGTTTGTATTTTATTTAGAGCGCCTTTAATATTCATTGATGAAGCATGTATGGAAGAAAAATGATGCGACATAAAATCTGTGGCGCAATGTACGCCACAGAAGTGACGTTTATCAAGGGCGCCATTTACCTACAAATCACAAAGAAAAAAGCCTTAACTATTCTAAAATAGTTAAGGCTTGAATTTCCATTCTGCGATAAAGCATACTCTGTAGTAAGGTAGTTTTCTTTTTCAAGCGTACGGTGCTCAAAAGACACTACAAATCTATCGTTTATTTTTCTGATTGTGCTGTTTTTACTTCCATGTCATCAGCTACTGAGGTATTACTCAATATTGCTGAAACGGCCATTACCAATACGGCAAGAATAACCGTTGTCAGCTTTAATCCTCTTGAGGATGACTTGCTCATTATTTACCTTATTTTTAATATGGTTGCGTATATATACTAACCCCCTAAAACTTTTCTAGCGTGACGACGCTTGATACGAAAAGGTTTATTGGGCAAAAGTACAACCTGATTAAAAAGTAAACTATTTTAATTTGTAATACAAGTAAAAACTTAAGGAAATTAAATAATTACTTTAAATCGTCTCGTCATCACCAAAAAGGTGTGCTTGGTACGCCTGCTGCTGCTCATTTGTCGCTTGAACAACTTTAATCACGGCAGTTAAAATCATTTCGCCTGAGTGAGTAACACCAAGACTTAAATCTCCTTCCATTAACTGACAAATTTCTTTCACCATGGTCATTTGAGTACTGTATTGTCCTATCTCTTTTGACATATAGTCTGTGCATGGCGCTTTAACCGCTATATTTTCCTCATCATGACCGGTAAATACAAAGAATAGTGTCGCCGTATTAAATTGATGGCTATGAGATTTAACGGTTAGTCGTATCTTTTTCATATTAAAAAACGCATAAATATCTGTGCATAAGGGGATCAAAAATTGCTGAATCCTCAATTCATCACCAGTTATAAAATGAGGAACTGATGAATCAATCAACATGGTCAACGCTCTACCTTTAGCCGTATTTTGATTTTGGACTTTAAGCATTTCATCAATTCGCATTAAAAACCCATGAAAGTCGAATATTTCAGATTGTAAAAGTAAATTTCCTGATTCAATTTTTGATAGATCAACGATCATATCAAGTAACTGCCCCATGTTTTTTTGCGCTAAATCTATGTTGGTAATTATGGCTTTCTGCTGCTGCTGTTCGGTTTTCCTCAATTGCTCAATGAAAAGGGCAATAGCCTGTAATGGCGTTTGTAGCTCTTTATTTAAGGTTTTTAAAAATGCTGTTTTAGCAACGCTTTCTTGCTCTGATTGATCCTTTGCAATAATCAATTCTTGCGTCTTTCTAATCACTTGAGTACTCAATTCACTTGAGTAAGCAGCCATCATTAAAATAAGTGATTGAAACAATACACCGCCAAATGTCACACCAAAAAGTATTCCCCATGCTTGCCAGTTTTTTTGCTGCATTTGCCAAGGATGCTGCTCAAATAAACTTACACGCCATTGTCGGGAGTTTACATTCAAATAAAATTGCTCTACATAACGATTAGTTTCCAATAGCTGTTTGCCAAATAAAATATAGGGTTCAACAGAGCTAATATCCTCAATAAATAAACCAATATCATTCGTTGAAAGCTCTGCTATTCGTGTAAAGAAACCTTCAAACTGCACAACCGCAACGACAAAACCTAGTAAGCTGTCTTGTTTAGTGATTAAAGGAGCATTTGATAACTTACCTGCGGCATGGACAGATAAAATAAAAAGAATGCCTGGGTTACTATGATCATCCTGAATTAAATTTATTGGCGCACTAGCAATGGCCTTATCACTATTAATAACCTTGGTCATCGAAATCACTTCAGCAGGGTTGGTCAGCACATCTAAACCGAGAATGATTTGATTACTTAAACTTGGGTAAACGTAACGTATAGGTGCATAAACATCCCGCTGCTTTGCTACTTGCATTTTGCCAGCGAGATCTCGCTCCATAATGCGCATTGCTTGCTTTTCATAGCTAGCCCTTTGAGCATGCTGAACAATGGGTGCCCATTCTAATACCCTAATAGAGGAGTTTTCATGAGAATTGTGTTCGGTAAAAAGCTTAAACTCTGACGACGTCACATGCTCACTTGCCTTGATAAAAGCGGATAAGCTATTAAGTTCATCCACCACCAAGGCAACTTCCTGTCTGATAGATTGTCCTATATCACTTTTCGCTTGTTCAAACATATCATGGCGATTATGTAACTGCGCATTTTGAGAAATCTTAAATAACAAACCAATTGCTACAAACGCGAGAGATGAGGCAAAGATAATAAAAAAACGTTTTGAAGAGGTTAACTGTTGCTGGCGTTGAGTTAAAAGTAATAGCGGCGTGAAAAAGATGGCGAACAACACACTACCAGACCAGCTACTCATAAAGGTATAAAATAAGTTTCCGCCCAATGCCTTATTGTCCAACATAGTAATGACAATAATGGCACTCGCAGAAACGATTGCCGTTAAAGGACCCACTTTAACGAGAAAAGTCAGTAGTTCTTTCCTTGATTTAAGCCAATTCTGTTGGTTCACTTGTGCTAATGTTATCTGCTTTGCCCAATAACTTTGCAACATAGTCGCTAGAACAGTAATGATAATCATCGCTAAATTAATATCTAACTTCATAAACCAAAATAAGAAGCTAGAAAATGCAATAACAGCGACTGACATAACCAACAAAATATTGGTTCCCATAAAAATAACTAAGGCCGTGGTTACTCCTGCTACTGGTCCTATAAAGCTGATAAAAGAAAAAGGCACAAAAAAAAGTACCGTGCTTACACAAACGATAAGGTATAAAACAAAAGCGAGGCTAAAATTTTTAAATTTTAAGGACATTATTTTTATAATTAATCAATGAATTAAAGAGTTTTCGATTAAAGAATACTAGCACTATTTTTTATACTTCCCCAAGTACTCCAACTGACCTTTTTAAGGAATATGCGACTTAGCAGCACAGAAGAGCAAAAAAATATAACAAATAGTGTAATTAAATTTGCGATCGCCCCTTGGGTAAGGGAAAATACGCGCAATTAATGTATACCTTTCAAAATCAATAGATCTGGAGCCAATATGTCGTCGCGTCAAGAACTAGCCAATGCAATTCGCGTTTTAAGCATGGATGCCGTGCAAAAAGCAAAATCAGGACACCCTGGAGCCCCAATGGGCATGGCGGATATCGCCGAAGTATTATGGCGTGACTTTTTAAAGCACAACCCAAGTGATCCAAACTGGGTAGATCGCGATCGATTTATCTTGTCAAACGGCCATGGTTCAATGCTAATTTATTCATTATTGCATTTATCTGGCTATGACTTATCTATTGATGATCTGAAAAACTTCCGTCAATTACATTCTAAAACGCCTGGTCACCCTGAATATGGTTACACTCCAGGTGTTGAAACAACGACTGGCCCGCTTGGCGCAGGTATTTCTAATGCCGTCGGTATGGCTATTGCTGAAAAAACTTTAGCAGCACAATTTAACCGTGAAGATCACGATATTGTTGATCACTTCACCTATTGCTTCCTAGGCGATGGTTGTTTAATGGAAGGTATCTCTCATGAGGCTTGTTCATTAGCGGGTACTTTAGGTTTAGGCAAATTAATTGCTTTTTGGGATGATAATGGCATCTCTATAGATGGTCATGTTGAAGGCTGGTTTACCGACAACACGCCTGCCCGTTTTGAATCGTACGGTTGGCACGTAATTAGTGTTGATGGACATGATACTCAAGCGATTGCCGCAGCTATTGTTGAAGCAAAATCTGTCACTGACAAGCCAAGCATCATTTGTTGTAAAACCATTATTGGTTTTGGCTCACCGAATAAATCAGGCACTCACGATTGTCATGGCGCACCATTAGGTGATGCCGAAGTTCAAGCAACACGTGAATTTTTAAACTGGTCACACGCACCGTTTGAAGTACCAGAGAATGTTTATGCTCAATGGGATCAAAACGAAAAAGGTAATGCAAGCCAAATTAGCTGGAACGAAAAATTCAGTGCTTATCAAGCAGCACACCCTGAGCTTGCCGCAGAATATGAACGCCGCGTAATTAAAGGTGAATTACCACAAGACTTCGAAGAAAAAGCGAATGCTTTCATTCAAGAATGTCATGAGAGCAGTGAAAATATCGCCTCGCGTAAAGCATCGCAAAATGCCATTGAAGCCTTTGGTAAAGTATTACCTGAAATGCTAGGTGGCTCTGCCGATTTAGCCGGCTCAAACTTAACATTGTGGTCAGGCTCAAAGGGGATTGAAACAGATCCAGCAGGTAACTACATTTTCTACGGCGTACGTGAATTTGGTATGAGCGGCATCATGAATGGTGTTTCACTACACGGTGGTTTCATTAACTATGGCGCTACCTTCATGATGTTTATGGAATATGCACGTAATGCTGTACGCATGTCAGCATTGATGGGCATTCAAAATATTTTTGTCTATACGCATGACTCTATCGGTCAAGGTGAAGACGGTCCAACGCACCAACCTATAGAGCAATTGACTAATTTACGTACCACGCCGAACTTAACAACTTGGCGCCCTTGTGACGCAACAGAGTCCGCTGTTGCTTGGAAAGCTGCCGTACAAAACCAGAAAGCACCTTCAGCATTGATATTCTCACGCCAAGGTTTGCCCGCGATGACTCGTAGCCAAGCACAAGTAGCTGAAATAGCTAAAGGCGGCTACATCATACAAGATTGTGATGGCACGCCTGAGGTTATTTTAATCGCCACAGGCTCTGAAGTTGCACTCGCTGTTGAATCTGCTAACGCATTAACCGAACAAGGTAAAGCAGTTCGCGTAGTATCTATGCCATCAACCAATGTCTTTGATGCACAAAGTAGTGAATACAAAGAATCTGTGTTGCCAACAAATGTTACTAAGCGTGTCGCTATTGAAGCTGCACATGTTGATTTTTGGGCGAAATATGTTGGCCTAAATGGTGCAGTTGTTGGTATGACAACCTTTGGTGAATCAGCGCCTGGTAATGTTTTACTTGAGCACTTTGGCTTCACTGTAGAGAACGTTGTAAGTACTGTAAACGCGCTCTAAAACAGAGAAGGTGAGCAATAAGTTATTGCTCACCCTACTCATTGTAGGAAGGGATTTATCCCTGATTTTTTATGATAAATATAGCCATAAACGGCTTTGGTCGTATCGGACGTAGTATTGTTAGAGCGATTTATGAGAATAATAAATCTAACGTATTTAACTTAGTTGCCATTAACGATCTTGCGCCGGCAAGTGGTATTGCTCACCTGTTAAAATACGACAGTACTCATGGTCGTTTTGCTTATCCAGTTGAAATACAAGATGATAATTTATTGATCAACCAAGATAAGGTTGCATTATCTCACTTTGATAATTTATCTTCGCTGCCTTGGAAAAAGCATCAAGTAGATATAGTACTTGATTGTACGGGCGTTTATGGTAGCAAAGCCGATGGCTTAGCCCATATAAAACAAGGCGCTAAAAAGGTATTATTTTCTCATCCTGCAAGCCATGATGTTGACGCCACTATTATTTACGGCATTAATCATCAACACCTTAGCAGTGATGATCGTATTGTCTCTAATGGCTCTTGCACTACAAACTGTATTGTACCTGTCATTAAAGTACTGGATGACGCTTTTGGCATTGAAAGTGGCACCATAACAACTATTCATTCATCAATGCATGATCAACAAGTGATTGATGCATACCACCCTGATCTACGTCGTTCACGCGCGGCTAGTCAATCAATTATTCCAGTAGATACCAAGCTAGCCATAGGTATTGAAAGAATTATTCCAAAATTTAAAAGCCGATTTGAAGCCATTGCCGTACGTGTACCAACGCTTAACGTTACTGCCATGGATTTAAGCATAACCGTTAATCAAGATGTGTCTATTGCTGATATTAATCAGGTGATTAAAGAAATGGCCGGTAAAGCAATTGCCGACAATGGTTTACAACAGGTTTTATCCTATACTGAAGAGCCGTTAGTATCTGCCGATTTTAATCATGACTCACATTCTTGTATCGTTGATGGAAACCAAACTCGTGTCAGCCATAAACGCTTAGTGAAAATGCTGGTCTGGTGTGATAATGAATGGGGTTTTGCCAATAGAATGCTAGATACTACCGAACAAATGTTCACAATGTAAACCCAAAAAAAACCGCTTAAAGCGGTTTTTTTAGTTTTATGATATATAAACTAAAGCTTAGTTAAACATAGATTTCACATCTGCACACATGGCTTTAAATTCATCACTTTGCATGTAATCTGCCTCAGGTAAAATACCTTTTTTTACGTAACTGTTCAACAATACTTCTTGCGTTGATTCATTTTTAAAGATCTTATGATAAATAGCACCTGCTCGAATAAAGTCTAGGTAATGGGCTTCTTTTGGTAATACTGTTAAGTCACTCCAGCTTTCAACCAATAAAGTTAATTCGTCTGAAAATTCCCAAGCGCGCGTGATAGTACCGCCAATTTTACCAGAAAGCTTAATAATCGCTTGTTGTAAAAAGGTAGGATTAGCGAACACGTCAGGATGCTGCTCAGCTTCGGTTAAAATAGGCAAAACACCAATATTGTGTACTAACGCAGCTAACGTTAAGGTATCAAGCGTTAAAGCTGAATGTTTATTTTCTTTAAGGTATAGGCCCATTAAGCTGATAGCTACTGAGGCAATATCAATGGTTTTTCGCCACGATTTTTTCATGTACATAGCAACAACGTCATTTTCTGAGACGAAAACTTGCTCAAGTGCCATCGCCGTTGCAATACTTTTAATTTGTCTTAAACCAATGCGTGTTACTGCCTGAGAAACAGTTTCAACTTTCACGCTTCGCCCTAATAAAGCACTATTGGCTACTTTAATCATACCAAGAGAAAGCGCGGGATCTTGCGCAACAATATCACTCATATGTCCTAAGTTAATATCAGGATCATCTGTCGCTTTTCTTACTTTTAACGCGACCTCTGGCAATGTAGGCAACACTAATGCATCTTGCTTTATTTTTTCCATTAAAATCGTATATAAGGCATTTTCAGTCGCCATAGAATTCCCCTTTTTGTTATTCTATAAAACTTATACTACTGTTTAAAAATAGCACAGTTTTACTTATCTCCAAGCTTTTTTTACTATTTTTCAACATTGTACAAAAATACATCAACAAGCATTCCTCCCTTACTTTGTTAGCCTCTTACCACTGATTATTTTTTATCGCCTGTTTAGATTGCCGATAATGGTGGTTTTTCTTATAATACGCGCCCTTATAGTTATTGGCTCAAAATACCGAGCTATTTTAAAAGATTTATTTTATGTTTAGACCTGAACTACTTTCACCTGCGGGCAGCCTTAAAAATATGCGTTATGCCTTTGCATACGGTGCAGATGCCGTTTACGCTGGCCAACCTCGCTACTCACTTCGGGTTAGAAATAATGAATTTTCATTAGAAAATATAAAAATAGGTATTGATGAAGCCCACGCACTTGGCAAGAAGTTTTACCTAGTGAACAACATTGCCCCACACAATGGCAAGCTGAAAACCTTCTTAAAAGATATTGCGCCTGTTATCGCAATGAAGCCAGATGCTTTAATTATGTCAGATCCTGGACTGATCATGTTAGTTCGAGAGCACTTTCCTGATATGTCTATCCACTTGTCAGTACAAGCCAACGCGGTTAACTGGGCAACAGTAAAGTTTTGGCATCAACAAGGAGTTGAGCGAGTCATTTTATCTCGCGAGCTTTCTCTTGATGAAATTGAAGACATTCGCTTTCATTGTCCTGAAATGGAACTAGAAGTTTTTGTGCATGGCGCTTTATGCATGGCCTACTCAGGACGCTGCTTGCTTTCTGGCTATATCAACAAACGTGACCCTAACCAAGGTACTTGCACTAACTCATGCCGTTGGAAGTACGATACCCATGAAGCAAAAGAGACTGAAACAGGCGATATTATTGCCGTTGAGCCACAAATTTATCTGCCTGAAAGTGCAACAGAAGCAATAAAACCAGTAGATGATGTTGTATTACTTCAAGAGCAAGGTCGCCCAGGCGAATATATGCCAGCCTTTGAAGATGAGCATGGCACTTATATTATGAATTCAAAGGATTTACGTGCCGTTGAGCATGTAGAGCGCTTAGTCAAAATGGGTGTACACTCGCTGAAAATTGAAGGGAGAACTAAGTCGTTCTATTACTGTGCGCGTACCGCACAGGTATATAATCAAGCCATCAACGATACCTTAGCAAATAAGTCTTTTAATCCAGAGTTAAATACTGATTTAGAGCATTTAGCGCACAGAGGATATACAGAAGGATTTTTACAACGCCATCGTCCTTCCGATACCCAAAACTATGATTACGGCTATTCAAAAAGCGATACTCAGCAGTTTGTTGGCGAAGTTACAGGTCGCAATGCAGACACAGGTTTAGTTGAAATTGATGTAAAAAACAAATTCCTTGTTGGTGATGAATTAGAGCTCATGACGCCCAATGGAAATGTCAGTTTTACTTTAGCGACTATGATAAATAGCAAAAATGGTGAAGCAATTACCGACGCTAAAGGCTCAGGTCATAAAGTGGCCATTGAGCTTGATACAGAATTAGACTTATCCTTTGGTATCATCATGCGCTATTTAACTGACGGCGGTACTACTCGCCATCCTTTTACGCAAAATCAAGCAGATAAATAGGCTAGTTTCTTAATGGCATTGTTTATTGAAGACAGTTGTATTAACTGTGATATGTGTGATCCTGAATGCCCCAATGGTGCAATTACACTGGGAGAGCACATATATGAAATTGATCCTGATAAATGCACTGAATGTGTCGGTCATTACGATAATCCGACTTGCGTCAGTGTTTGCCCAATAGATTGTGTTAAACCCGATCCCAATCATATAGAAGATGAAGAGAGCTTACTGGCCAAGTTTGTAAAAATACATGGCAAGGATTAGTTAAAAACGGACAATAATTTCATCAAATAGCTTTACCACTAGCATTTCATTGGCGGCAAACGCCTTTTAACCAATCTGCATAATGCCTTTTAAAAAAGGCTAATGAGACGCTGTACGATAAAGTCTACAAAAAAGTCAGAATACAAAATATTAATCATGTGCTAGATAGGTTATCAGCTTGATGTAAATAAAGTGTTATTATAAATTACGCTATGAAGTTATTTTTAAGGCAAGATAACTTAACACTATAATAAAAATGAACACTAACTAGGAATGACTGTTGCAAATACCTATTAGACATTTAGTACTCACCTTTATTACCTTAGTCACTTTTCTTCCTTATCATTTTATTGCTAACTGGCTATCAGTTTCGCCTCAAAACAGTTCAACTTTTGCATTAACCACTTTGCAAATTGCTAGCTTAGGTTTTTTATTTTATTGTGTTAAAGAAAATACTTCACGTTCATTCAAACTGTTTTGGCAATACCTGCTTTTAGCTATTTTAGCGGTTATAGCCAGTAAGCTCTTAGGCAGCACGCCAACGACTATCAGCCAGCAGCTTTATAAAGACTTTGCTTCACTCTTTATATATTTCTTTATTCTGTTAGCAATAGAGACCAACCCACATTTAAGTAATGTGCCCCTAAATAAATATATTAATGGTCGAGTGCCGGCAATATTTTTTACACTGATTTGTTTTTGCTACTTTATTCTTTTACCTGCTGAATTCTCAGAGCAAATATACCAAACGACAAAACCTTCTTTACTGTTTCACCTATTAATTAATGCCCTAATTATTATTAGATTAATATTGTGTTTGGGAAGTTGTAAAGATACCTTCTGGCGTTATATATTTTCACTGCTAACTTGCAGTGCAGTTTTTTTATTTATAAGCAATGTAAACACTTATGCTCAAATTGATTCAACGATAATTAGCTCCCAAAGTTATTACGTTCAACTTATTCCTTTATTGCCTTATTTTTTACTTATACTAGCCGCAAACATCAGCTTAACAGCAACGAAATTACCCACGCCAATAGAAAAAGAAAGCAGCCCTGAGCTATACATTTTGCTGTTAATGCTAGTTCCCGCAGCCGTCCATTTATACGGCTATGAACAACAGTTATTCTATAGCGTTGATTCAAATCTACAGTCTATTGCCATTCTTTTTTGGTTATTTGTAGGCTCAGGTTTATTATCAAGTGTTGCCTTTAGCCGACGCTCTCAAACTAAAAAATTAAAGAAGAACTTAGCGCTAGAAAAAGAGCATCAACGTCAACTTAACAGCTTAAATAATGAGTTAACCGATGCGCTCATAAACAGTGAAGATAAGGCTATAGTCAGCGCCTCCAATAACGCCATATTAACCACGTCTATTGCCGGGGAGATATTATCGGCCAACCCCGCCGCAGTACAGATGTTTCAAAGCTTAGAGCAAGAGCTGAAAGGTACATCGGTTAGCAACCTTTTTGCAGAAAAAGATGAAATGCACTTCTTTTTTGATTTTCAAAGTAATGTCTATTCACTACAACGTAAAGATTTAGGTATCTCAGTAGAGTGTGTTTCACTTCGCTCAGATGGTACTGAATTTCCAGCACAAGCAGAGTTGCAATGGGCTGAACGTGCAGAGCAACCATTAATTGTTATTACCTTTATTAATTTGTCAGCAAGAAAACATGCCGAAAAACAGGCCTTAGAGTTAAAAGATAAATTCATTGCTAATATTTCTCATGAGTTTAGAACACCACTCACCATCATTAACGGCATCATAGACAGATACATTTCCAAAACATCAGATGAAGTAGAAAGTGAAGATTTCACAACAGCTAAGCGCAATGGTTTACGTCTAGTACGTATGGTTGAGCAACTTTTAGAGCTATCGCGCCTAGGTGACAACCCTCAACTATCGCTAAGTACATATCGGTTAAAAACGTTAATGATGATGCCTGTTGATTCATTTTCTCGCTTGGCAAGACAAAATGACTTAACCTTTACCAGCAATATACCAGACAACTTATGGTTAGATTGTGATGGCCAAGCCTTTGAAAAAATAATATTTAACTTGCTTGCCAATGCGATAAAGTACACCCCTAAAGGTGGCTCAGTGCAAGTGAATGCGTATATTGAGCAAGAGACCATTATTTTAGATATTATCGACTCAGGCATAGGGATCAGCAAAGGCTCCCAAGATAAAATTTTTGAACGTTTTCAACGGGCAGATGATGTTAAAAACCAAGCGACTTTTGGTGTTGGTATAGGATTATCGCTAGTCAATGAACTCGTTAAAGCACACGGTTGGCGTATCAGTTTAGTGAGCGAACAAGGTCATGGCAGCAAATTTAGCCTTTCACTGCCACTTGCTCCCGCGAATGAAATTGAAACAGAAATGTCAATTAGCCTTTCAGAAAATGAAGTGACCTCATTGCTAACAGAGCAGCGCTCAGCTAGTAGTGTTCAAGCGAATCACTCCCAGCAAGTGGTGCTAGTCATCGAAGATAATCTCGATATGCAAAGCCATATAAAACAAGTTATTGAGCAACAACATCACTGTATTCTTGCAGGCAGTGGTGAGCTTGGCCTGCAATTAGCACAAGAGTATATTCCCGATCTCATTGTCTGTGATTTAATGTTAACGGGCATTGATGGCTTTGAAGTGTTAACACAGCTGAAACAAGATGAAATGACAGCGCATATCCCGGTGATATTACTAACAGCAAGATCAGATCTTGAAAGCCGATTACAAGGGCTGAACCTCAATGCCGATGAATATTTAAGTAAGCCTTTTAACCAACATGAATTGTTAACAAGAATTCAAAGCTTGATCACGAATAGGCAACAATTACAAAAGCGCTACTTGCGAAAGTTTAACGATGAGCAAAAAGCAGAGCGAAAAACAACTAGCCAGAAAAATGTAGCTAAACTGACACAAGACCCCACTGAACAATCTAGTTTAGATGATAAATTTTTACATAAACTTGAAGCACTCATTGCCAAACATTACACGGATCCTGAGCTAGATATATCATTACTTGCTAAAGAGTTGGCCATGAGTGAGCGACAATTACAGCGGAAAATTAAAATGATTTTAGGGACTACACCTAATAACTTCATTAAAGAATTTCGTTTGAAAAAAGCACAAGAGTTGTTATTGAGCGGTTCACAAATTGGTCGTATTGCCTTAGATGTAGGTTTTTCATCACAAACCTATTTTGGTCGCTGCTTTAAAGAGAGCTTTGATTGCACTCCAAAACAATACCAACAAAGAATTGCACAGCAAGATTCTTCTGCTAATTAATAGCTATGATCAGGTTAGCCAAAAAATAAAGTGTCTTAAATAGGTATAAGTTAGCCTTGTTTTAATTTGACTAGCTTGCTTAACTCACTCACTTCTTTTTGTTGAATAACATCTAAATAGTTAAATGGTTGCACTTTCGGCGCATAGAACCCCAACCAACTCATATGGCTTTTTCTTGCAACTTCTAATGCATGTTCAGTAATAACACTCACCTGATCCCATGATAGCGCCATAGGTTGCTCAAAATTAAACGGGTAAAAAGAGTAAGCCATACCTGGTTTAATATCACGACCTAATACCTGCTCGAAACGGCTTGATAAACGAGTCACTAACTCACGCGCATTATCATCCTTCTCATAACCAATGATAACAAACGCATCATCAGCCCAACGAATCACTAAATCATCATTATTTCGGCTATAATGTAGTAAGTCAGTGAGGTTAACTAATTGGCTGTTAGTTACTTGCTCTATTTCTTCTAGCTTTATCATCACAAGATATAAACGTGGCAGTAAACTACGTTGTACAGGCAGTATGTTTTCATGAATTTGAGACATAAGTTGGCTGGCTTGTTCGATATAAATATCTAAATAACGACGGCTTTTAACACCTGTGACTTTATCTACCGTTGCCGCATCCTCTAATTGCTGATTGGCCTGTTCAAGCTCAATATTCTTCAACTGAAATTCTTGTGTTTTCTCGTGGATCTGTTGTGTTAAATAGACTTTTTGCTGCTGCTCAATCAATAATTTTCGATTTAAAAAGCGCGAATAAGTCAATAACAATAAGGCTATCAATATTGCATAAAGCAAATATGCCCACCAAGTATTCCAAGGCGCTGGCTTCACTGTTATATCAAGTGATAAACCGGGCTCGCTCCAAATATTATCGCTATTGCCAGCTATAACCTGTAACTGGTAACTACCCGCAGGTAAATTAGTATACGTGGCGCGTCGTGACTTACCCGCATCAATCCATTCTTCATCAAACCCTTTTAAACGGTATTGGTAACGAGTCGACTCAGGTGCCGCGTAATTAAGCCCTACATATTCAAATGAGATTAGCTGTTCGCTGTAATCAAGCGCTAATTGGTTTAACTCTGATAACTTACTCCCTAGGGACATTGGCTCATTCAATTTTAAAATACTTGTTAATCGAACTTCTGGAGCAACAAGGTTAGTATTAACCTTGTCAGGATTGATACTACTCATCCCTTTACCTGCACCAAAATATAAGGTGTTATCCATAGCTAGGAATACTGAAGAATGTGTATACTCTAACTCAACTAAACCATGGGTAAGATTGAAGTGTTTAAAACTTTTATCACTGAGTGAATAACGAGAAATGCCTTTGTTAGTGCTAAACCAGATATCACCATGAGCATCTTGAGTGATACCGTATATGGTTTTACTTTTCATACCATCTATAGCGCCAAGATGAGTAAAAGAAAAGTTGTTACTATAACGATTTTCTCGACTTAATATACTTAAACCAGCATCTTGAGTACCCAGCCAAAGATTTTTATCATTATCCATAAACATGATCCAAGAAAAATCATCCGAAAGACCGTTTGGATTATTTTCATCATGTCTAAGATGAGTAAACTTTTCTTCCTTAACATCAAAACGACTGAGGCCGCCACCAAAAGTAGCTAACCAAATAAAGCCTTGATCATCTTCTAACAACTGTAAAATATTATTACTGCTGGGGCCTTTTTCACTGTTGGACTTATTTTTTATAAAACGCGTGAAAGTGCCATTTTTATTAAATAAATTTAGTCCTTGATGAAAAGTGGATACCCAAAGGTTGCCATTACTATCTTTTATAATATCGGTAATGCTATTAGCAGAAATAGACTCATTATCTGCTGCATTATGTTTATATGCAGTGACTTTATTTGTTATTAAATTAACTGAATACAATCCCGAGCCTCGCGTTCCTACCCATAAAGTATTGCCGTCGGCAAACAACGTCATAATTCGATACTGCGAAAATGAAGCATTAAAAGCAGCAGGAGTAATAGAATTATCATGCTGTGACAACTGATAAATTTCGCCACTATAGGTACTAAAAAACAAACTTTCTTCTTCAAATTGGGCAAAACTAGTAATATTGTTACTTTTTAAATTTGGGTTTGTTTGAGTGCTATATTGTCGAAATATTGCCATATTGGGATCCCAACGATTTACCCCTGAAAAAGTCCCTATCCACATCATTTTGTTATGATCTTCAAAAAAAGTGAGAACATAGTCATGACTTATACTATATGGGTTATTCGCAGAATACTTGTAGCGGCTAAAGTCATTGGTGTTATAACTATAAATAGATAAACCATTATCTGTGGCAATCCAAATATTTTGCTCCGAGTCTTGATAAATATTTTTAATTGCGTTGCTACTAATCGTTGATTGAACATCCACATCCAATTGGTAATGAATAAACTGCTCTGTGGAAGGTGTATACTTTAATAAACCGCTATCTACTGTCCCTATCCAAATATCGCCTTTGATATCTAAATACATACTGCTGACAAATTTATTAACATAGGTAGCACTGTTTTCATCGCCATATTTCAGCGACTCAATAAAGTTACCTTGCAAATCAAATATAGAAATTCCGCCACCATTGGTTCCAACCCAAATTTGTTGGTTAGGTGTTTCAATAATAGAGAGAACGGCATTGTGTGTGAGGCTATTGGGGTTGCCTAGTTCTTGATTAATTTGCTTCGTTGACCACTGCTCTTTTTGATAACTAACTATATTCAAACCATTTTCAGTTGCGACCCATATTTTTCCTAAGCTATCTTCAAATAAAGCATTAACGGTGTCATTCGTTAACGCTTTATCTTTTGTTTTAGTGGTAAAGTGCAAAAAGTCTTGGCTTGACGATCTGTATAGATTCAAACCACCACCAAAAGTGCTGACCCAAAGCCTTTGTTTTTTATCAATAAGAATTCGACTAATGACATTAGAACTAAGAGAATTAGGTTGAGCACTATCATGGTGAAAACTTAACGTTTGGTGGCCATCAAAGCGAGCTAAACCTTCTGAGGTGCCAAACCACATAAAACCATCTTGGTCT
Source organism: Colwellia sp. (assembly GCA_026196955.1). Classification (GTDB taxonomy): domain Bacteria; phylum Pseudomonadota; class Gammaproteobacteria; order Enterobacterales; family Alteromonadaceae; genus Colwellia. The sequence continues at coordinate 99,065 of JAPHTO010000031.1, forward strand.
TGTGCAATAGTTCTCACAAAGTTATATGACATTGGGTTATCAATGCCAAAATTTTTAAACAGTTTGACTTCTTGTGCGAAAGCACTGGAATTAAGGAGAATAAATAATATGAAGAAGAAGATTTTTTTCACAAAATAGCTCTAATAAAATGATAACACTCAGAAGGATTACACTATCGTGCAAAGGTAAAAAAAGCCACTGCTCTCACAGTGGCTTAATGTAAATCTAATTATTGCGGTTCAACCCAGTTGTTAACATCAATACCTGTAGCACTATTAGCCACACTCATTCGCCAAAGCAATGTATCAGACTCAACATTCATTCGCCAAAGTAGTGTATCTGTTTCAAAATTCATACGCCAAAGCAATGTATCAGTTGATGCAGTATTTCTCCAATCCAAGGCGTTAGTCGCAAAATTCATCCGCCAGAGTAAAGTGTCACCATCAAGGCTTGTATCATCTAGCTTCCAAACATACTCATCCCCTAGCCCCTCAACGTAAAAGTTGCCCTCTTCATTGATATTTGCAGGGCCAAAAAAGTGTTCGTCGCCATTTAAGTCTTGAGCAATATTCAACGCTTGGTTTGCACATTCTGTTGCAGTATTTGCTAATGCATCAGCAGCATTAACCATACCGGCACCTTGTTGAAAGACACTATAAGCAAGTTTGCCATTATTATTAAAGGCAGCATGAGCACTATCCATTAACCGACACTTAACTTCATCAGGCGTTAATGTTGGATCTTGCGTTAACATCAATGCCACAACCCCCGAAACAACGCCTGCTGCTTGCGAAGTTCCAGACATTTCAAAGTAGCGTCCACCATCATGAAACTCTGGGTGTTCTTGAGCTATTTGAGTATCAAAAGCCATCAAGCCTGTTACGTGACCACCTGGTGCAACAATTTCTGGTTTAACAAAGCCTTCAACGGTAGGTCCTGCAGCACTGAACGTTGCTAACTTGTCATCACTTGAGTCAGATTCAGTATAATTGTCTGTCATTGCGCCTACAGTAATTATGTAGGGCACATTACCAGGAACACCTACAGTCATGGGATCTGGCCCTTTATTACCCGCAGAAGCCACAACAACAACTCCTGCTTGCCATGCTTTCATAACGGCTTGATTTAAGGGATCTTCCCAATAATATGACCGCGCATAACCGCTGAATGACATGTTCAACACTTTTAAGTTAATTTGATCTTTAACTTGCAGTGCCCAATCAATACCTCGAATAACGTCGGCATAAGTTGCTTTACCTTCTGAATCAAAGGCTTTAATACCAACTAGTGCAGCATTTGGCGCTACACCATACACTTTACCGTAGACATCATAATCAGCATTGCCCGCAATGCTCGCAACATGTGTACCATGACCACTTTCTTCATCGCTATAATTACTTACGGTGTTGTTTATAGCATCATAAGTTCCCCAAAATTTATCACGTCCATATAAGTCAGTAGATAAACCTAAGCCAGCTGAAGTACCTTGTAATTGATCTAAGCCTGTGTCCAAAAAGCCAATGGTGACACCATCGCCAAAGTTTCGGTCAGCATGCACAGATGTCGCGTCAATTAAATCATTAACTACAGCTTTAGGTTGCCATTTTCGTTTTCCCCAAGCATTACCGCCTGACAATTCAACTGTATAGTTTTGCGATACTTTAACGGTGAGTGCTTGCTGTAATTGAGTAAGCTGAGCTTGATTCAAATTAGCCGCTAAGGCATTAATTATAGGTAATTCATGACTAGGCGTTACATTAAGCACTTTGACTTTTTCTTTTAATAACTGATAGTTTTCAGCGCTAATAATATAAGATTGCGTATTATCTTTTACATTGCTGCTAAGTGAAGTACTAACAAGCCAAGCTGAAAAACCAACTAAGCCTAACAGTGAAAGTGGTTTGATTATTCTTTTTATCGAGTTGTTCAACATTTATATGCCCCTATGCCCAATACATCTTACAAAATACATAACTATTTTTTAAAACATTAGGGTGTATTTACTTATATTTTTCAGCGTTTATTTCACTCAAATTTAAGTTGTTAAAAATAAGTTAAATATACGTAAGTAAGAAACATAAACTAAACACGCCCCAACCACAATAAATTTTAATTAAACATTAAAAATATAAAGTGACTTAAACAAAAATATCCAGCCCATAAAATAGGCTGGATACAAAGCACTTGAAGGGAACTACATCAAGTACATAAGTGAGTCCAAATTAGAAGTTTACTGTTACTTCACTTGAACAATTGCTACTACCTTGATCACATACTTTGTAAGTAAATGAGCCGTAAGATTTAAAGCTATCTCTAAATGAACCATCATTTGATGTTGTGGTTCTTAAAGAGCCGTTTCGGAAAATATCAACGCTTGATGTTGATGCGCCATTCCAGCTTAAATCTACGTAATTCTTACCTTTAGCACGACCAGTACTTGTATCCAAAGTAATGTCACCTGTTGGAGGAGGTGTTACACCACCGCCACAACCGTTTGCTGTTAGGTAATCATGGGCAGCTTTAGCTTTAACGATACCATGCCCAAAATGAACATCATGACCTGAAGCACCGCTATCTTGAGCCGTCGCTTTAAGTGCGTCGCGAATTTCAGTACCAGTACAACCATTGTGATTTGACCAAACTAACGCAGCGATACCTGATACTGCAGGCGTTGCCATAGAGGTACCTGTCATTAAACCATAGTCACTTGTACCAATGACCACATCAGCGTTAGATGCAGCTAATAATGCAGTACGATCCTCAAATGCGGCACCCGCTGCTGGAATAGAAGTTGCGTTTGTATCACCCAATGTCGCATATAACATACCCGCTTCATTGTTGATGATAATAGCGCCTATACCGCCAGAATTTTCACAGTTTTGAACTTTGTCATGGAACGAAATATTACCGCGGTCGATAACACAAATATTACCGTTAGCGCCAGCATCTGTTGCTTCAGCTGTGCCCATATAGTACGTGCTGCCACTGGCATTGCCAGCATTTTCCATTGCCGAAGAGGCAAATGCTTGACCATCAGCACTCAACGTTGAGTTTGTTGCCATATCAGCAGGGTAAGTGGATAAAACATCAACACCACCAGCAGTGACTTCTACACAGATAGTTTCATCGGTAGTTGTCGTTCTGTTTTTACCTCTACCTGTCGTTACCGTACAGCTTGGGTATTGAGACTCAGTATAACGATTATTATCAGCATCATTGCCACCAATCATCATAACTGACGAGTAACCCGCCGGATATGAACGTACATCGTTACCGTCATTACCCGCAGCAGCTAAAACTAAGCCACCCGCAGCAGTAAAGGCTTTGAAGGCATTTTCTTCAGTGCTGTTAGCACCACCGCCACCAAGGCTCATACTAATGATGTTAGCGCCAGCTTGAGTACATTTATCAGCGGCATGTGCTAAATCAGATGAATACCCCCAACCGTCAGCATTAAATACTTTAACAATGTGCATATCAACGCCTGGTGCCATGCCAATAACACCGATATTGTTATCTGCAGCACCGATAGTACCGGCTACGTGCGTACCATGAGGTCCACCGTTTTCATCCCAGTTACCTGTTCCTGAATCATTGTCACCGGTAATATTATTCCAAACAAAATCTGGGTTAGAGCGATCTAAACCTGAATCAATAACACAAACCTTCATACCCGCATTGGCATTAAAAGTTACTTGGTCAGCTTGAGATTGATAAACTGAATAGGGTGTTAACTGCTCGGTCATCGGGTTACCAGCATCATCACTATACGCCGACATTAATTGACGTCTTTCATCCGCTTCAACTAATTGAACATGTGGATTGTTCAGCAAACCTTTTACGTCTGCTAGGCTTTTACCTTTAAAAGAAGCAGCAAAAAAACCGTTACCATCTACCTTTAATTCAGCCCCCACTTTCTTCGCTAATGCTTTTACAATACCCTTTTTGCTTTCGTCTACTTTAACAATGTATCTATCGTCAGCTGCATGAGCTGAAAATGCTGCCGTAACCGCTAGGGCAAGAACTGAGGTTGCAAACTTAGAAATTTTCATACGTACTCCACTATCTCTCTGATTATGATGTTTCGTCTTATTATTGTTATTTGACGCTTATTTTAATTGTTTAGATGAACTGTCCGTTCTCCTTTTTAATGCATTAACTTAAAATATACATTTGCTTAAATTGGCTTCCTGCCCCTTGCATAATTCGATAGTAACAGTTACCAAAACCACCCCTAGCAAAATCGCGACAGCTTTTCATACAAAAACGACAACTCTAAATACCACCTAATATTTTCAACAACTTATAAATACAACAATAAATTCACCTGTCGTTTATTCATTAAAACCTGTCCATTATTTACTAGTTAAAAAAACGATAAAGACTCAATCTCATAAATGTTGATTTTTTGTTAATAACTTAAAACAACCTATAACAATAATGCGCAAAATACTGAGTCACTTGATGACAGTAATAAGCGTAAAATCCTAATGATGGAGTTAATGTCAGATGAAAAATAATAAAAAGCTTGCACTTAGTGCAATCGCGTTGTCGGTTTTAACCGTAACAAGTATTACCACTAATGCCGCGCCGAAAGCGCAACTGAATAAAGTTGAAAAGGTAGCAGCACAATCTTCAACGTTAAGTTTTGCCGATTGGCGTGCAGAGCAAAAACTAAACCGTAATGATTACACCGACCGTTTAATCATTACATTCAAAGACAAAAAGCAAGGCAAAATGGTTCCTCCTGGCCTTGCCAAAAAAATTGGCTTAGATTTAAAACACGTTAAAATTCTAAAAAATAATAGCCACGTTATCTCTCTTGATAAGATGCACCCGCTAAAAGATGTTGAAAAATTCATTGAAAAATTGCGTAAGCACCCTTCAGTGGCATCAATCGAACCAGATTATCAACGCTATTTAATGGCACAAAATCAACCTTGGGGCATAGCACAAACGCAATCAGATCAACTAACTGATGCTGATGCCGCTAACATGACTGTTTGTATTATCGATTCAGGTTATGAGCGGGCAAACCCTGACTTAAACGCCAACAATGCATCAGGTACAAATAACTCAGGTACAGGCAACTGGTATCAAAATGGTGGCTCTCACGGTACACACGTAGCGGGTACCATTGCCGGTGTTAATAACAGTGAAGGTGTTGTCGGTATCATGCCAAACACTAACGTTAACTTGCATATTGTTAAAGTATTTAACGAAAGTGGTTGGGGCTACTCAGGCGATTTATCTGACGCTGTTGATACATGTGTCAATAACGGTGCGAAAGTTATCAATATGAGTTTAGGTGGCTCTGGCTCATCAAATGCTGAAAAAAATGCATTGCAAGCTGCAGCTAATACTGGCGTATTACTCATTGCGGCTTCTGGTAATGATGGCAACTCAACTATGTCTTACCCTGCTTCTTACGACTCTGTAATGGCTGTAGGCGCTTTAGATAGCAACAATCAACATGCAGAGTTCTCTCAATATACTAGCCAAGTTGAAATATCGGCACCAGGCGAAGCTATTTTATCGACCGTTGCAGGTGACGGCCGCTTAGGTTATATCACTGTTGGCTCAACCACCTATGGCAATGATAACGTTGTACCACAAACACATTACATTCAAAGTGGTGGCAACTATGTGGTTAGCAATGTTGATGGTAGTGCCAACGGCGTATTAGCAAGTTGTACTATTTCTGGTAGCAGTTATAGCTGTACCAATGTAAACGGTAACATTTGTTTAGCCGAGCGTAACGATAACCAAAAAGGCAGCAACTACCCTGAAATCAACCCAGCTAAAGCCTGTGCTGATGCTGGTGCATCTGCGGTTATTGTTTATAGTGACAGTACTCGCCCAGGGCTGCAAAACCCTTTCCTTGTTGATGCCAACTCTGATGTCACTGTACCAACGGTTTCAGTTAGCCGCACTTTAGGGCAACAACTTATGGGGCAATTGGGTACTAACGCCAGCCTAACGGTTAATGGCTCACAAGATTATGCTTACTACAACGGTACTTCAATGGCTACGCCACATGTTGCGGGTGTTGCAGCATTAGTATGGAGCAATAACCCGAATTGTACTGCCGATGATGTACGTAGTGCATTGAAAAATACAGCGGTTGATTTAGATGTTGCAGGTCGTGACGATAAAACAGGTCATGGCTTAGTACAAGCAAAAGCTGCATCGGATGCCTTAGCAGCTAGCTGTAGTGGTACAACGCCACCACCAACAGGTAATACACTTGAAAATGGTGTCGCAAAAACTAACCTTGGCTCAAGCACAGAGCTTAACTTTACTATGGAAGTACCTGCGGGTGCGACTAACTTAACGTTCGATATGGCTGGCGGTACTGGTGATGCGGATCTTTACGTTAAATTTGGCTCAGCACCAACAAGCTCAAGCTATGACTGTCGTCCATACAAATCGGGTAATAGCGAAAGCTGTCCTATCGCTAGTGCTCAAGCAGGTACTTACTTTGTTAAAGTTGTTGCTTACTCAGCATTTACGGGTGTTAATTTAACAGGGAGTTTCACTGAGCCTAGTACAGGTGGCGGCGCAACAGGTGGCAGTGCTTCAGTAACAGATATCAGCGTTGCTCGTCGTGCATGGACTTATTACACAATTGATATTCCAGCAGGCATGTCTACACTAGATTTTGCTATGAGCGGTGGTACAGGTGATGCAGATATGTATATAAGACGAGGTGCGCAACCAACGTCTTCAACTTACGACTGTCGCCCATACAAGAGTGGTAATAATGAAACGTGTTCATTTACTAACCCGACAGCTGATACTTGGCACATAGGTATTTACGGTTACTCTGCAGCAAGCGGTGTTAGCTTGGATGTAACTTATAATCCATAACTAAAGCTTTCATCTAGTTTGTAAAACTAAAATCCAATGCTTCATAAGTGAAGCATTGGATTGTTTATTTAGATATGCCCTATAAATAGGATAGAAACAATTCAAAAAGCAAAAATAGCGCAAGTCGTCAACACTTACCCTTAAAAATCTAACATATTAAAATCATTGGTTATATTTACATTGGTAACACCTAAATAACTAAAAGCAATTAACCTTTATTATAAAGTGTGAATTTTAAGGCTCGTATTAGCCCAACGGGTGAATTTAACTTGAAGTTGAGATAATGGTAATTTTAAAACCCTCTGAATACTGCCTGGTGGGTTTACATCACAAAGGTCTTTCTGCTCATTTCTTATTATTTTGGCCAAAGCCTGCTTACGTTGATAATCTTCCATCATAAAATGGATAAATGCCCAGCTTGTAGCATACAAACGGTGACGCAACGTAGAGTTCCAGTCCTTATTACTTGCGGAGATTAAAAAAGATAATGGCAGTAAGGCTTCAGTCAACACCCCACCGCTAGTCCAATCTCCATTTGGATAAACTCGAGTAGATATACCTTTTACTTCAATATTTTCACTATATTCGGAAAGCCCTTCATTTAACCATCTTGGTGTATACCCAATAATTGCTCGATTAATTGCATGTGTTGCCTCATGCGCAGCAGTCCTCATTGTTCGCTCATTATTTCGAAATAGTAAATATGCCTGATTATTACCGTGACTATAAAAACCATTAATATTATCGCCACTAGACACGTTATGTTGTTTTTTAACTTGCTCAAATGCCATTTTCGATTGATATACTTGTAAGTTAATATCAACTTTCTTTAACGATGATCTATCAAGTAACTTCCCATATAGTTCAAATAGTTTGTTCAGCTTTACAGTAAGTTTTTGATTAAAATCGTAAGGTAAACTTTCAGTATTTAAATCTAGAGAAAAATAATCAAAAATCTTTTCACCCGCATAATTCAGTGATTCAAATTCACCTTTCTGAGGTGGTGTGTCACTAAAGTGAGGTATACCGTGCTCATCTGTCCACGTATAAACTTTACCTGTTTTTTTATACGCTAATTCACCTAATGAAATATCTTTGCAAACAGGTCTACGCCCGACTTCTACATGATGATTACTAGCTTCATCCTTGAACTTAACTTTATCAATCGGAGTTTTACTGATTACTGCTTCAGGCTCATCAAGGAAGAGTAACTCTACCCATTGGAGGGTATTACGTAGCTGAGTGTGCAAGCTTATATTATTACCACTTAAGTAACTTGCAAGTAAAAAGCTAGCAACAAATGCCAGTATAATGATTGCAATGAGAAATAGTTTTCTATTCAAAATCTTATCCCTAAGTTTGATTAAAATGATAATTTTCAAATATTAAACCAAGTCTACTAAATAGTAACTGAGCTTAATACAGGTATATTCATATACTGGGTATGCTGATATCGGTCACACTTAATTAGCTATTGGTAGTTATTATTGGACAGAGGTAGACGCGTATCTACCCAGAAATTACCCAGACAAGGAACAGGATATAGACCTAACACTGAATTTCAGGCACAAAAAAACCGACGTAATGTCGGTTTGTAAGCCTTGATAACTCTAGTATTATCAAGAAATGGTACCGGAGGACGGACTTGAACCGTCACGCCCGAAGGCAACGGATTTTGAATCCGTCGTGTCTACCAATTCCACCACTCCGGCGACACAGTGACTAACAAACAAAAGCTGTTTGAAGTGGTTGGCATTATACGAGATATCTTTGCTTGTGCAATAGTTTTTCTTGGTGCGGTGACTATTTGCTGTTTATTTATTCAATTACTCTTTTACTTGGTACGCTTTAAGGAAAAGTGACACGGCTTTATCAACGTGCTGGTAAATATCTTCATCAGCTATCTTTTCATTTGGTAGTAGCAACACCTTAAAATGCAGGCTCCCTTTCACCATATCTATTAGCATTTTCGTTGCATAAAAAGGATCATCAATTGCGAGTATTCCTTCTTTATCAAGTTGCATTAAATATTCAGTCAGTGGCTTAGTCCCTTTAAGTGGACCTTTTTCATAAATGAGTTCACCTACTTCTGGTAATTTTGGCACCACTTGTATCACTAGACGAAACAGTGAAACCAAGGTATCAGACAGCACCCCTTTAACGAAACGAAAGCACATTTCTTTTAGTGCATCATTGGGCACTAAGTCAGTGGTTTTAATTGATGCAATTGTCGCTGTTTGAATACTAACTTGCTGTTGAATGACCGACATCAGCAGGCCTTGCTTATTACCAAACTCATCATAGATAGAGCGCCGAGAGCCACCAGCTTCAGCAATGATCATTTCAAGAGAGGTTTCATCATAACCATGTTTAAGAAATAACTTTTGTGCGGCAGCAAGAATTAGCAGCCCTCTTGAGCTTAAATCGTTCTTGCATCGTTTTTCACAATTTAGCATTACTACATCAACTCATTTTAACTAGTTATTGACTTTGGTACTACATAGTACCAAAATATACAGTACTTAACAGTACCAATTTACTTTTTGGCATTTACTACCTTTAATAAAGTGTAGTTGCCACCACTGGGATCATTATGCGTATATTATTGGCTATCTCCTTAACTGCATTTTTAATAGGCTGTAGTGAACAGGCCGTTACCACAGAGGAAGCAATCAGACCAATTGCTTGGACAAAGGTAACAGAATCAAATTTGCAGCAACTGCGAACCTTGTCAGGCATTGTAGCCCCCGTTGAAGCGACCAGTTTAAGCTTTGAAGTGCTGGGTAAAGTGCAAAGTGTTGATGTAAAGCTTGGTGATACTGTGCAAAAAGGACAAATGTTAGCGCAATTAAACCATCGCAGCTTTGAGCTATCTTCACAATCGGCTCAAGCAGAGTTAGACAGAGCAAACTCTGCCATGCTTGAAGCAAAAAATACTTTTACTCGCTATAGCCAATTAATCAAACAAGGCCTAGTGGCTCAATCAGGTTTTGATAATGCAAAAGCCAATTATGATTCAAGCAAAAGTGCGGTAGGCGTTGCTCAGGCACAACTGGATATTGCTAAGAAGAATTTACAAGACAGTACCTTACTTGCGCCATATAACGGCATAATAACTAAGCGCTTAATTGAGCCTTCTCAGCAAATTGGTGCTGGTCAAGCCGCCTTTGAAATAGAAGGCAAGCATGGTTTAGAAGTAAATGTGATGGTGCCTGAAACACTGATCAGAGAGTTACAGTACAATACCATTATTCCGGTACGCTTTCCGGTGTTACCCCAAATAGAAATGTTAGGCCGTATTGCCGAAATAGGCACAAGAGCAGAAGCAGCTAACGCTTTTCCTGTTACCGTTGTATTACAAAAAGAAAGCTCGCTACTAAGAGCAGGGATGACTGCTGAAGTTGATTTTTCCTTTGAAGGTGTAGGAAAAACAGGTTTTCAAGGGGTCGCTATTAATGTGCCATTTTCGGCACTGCGTGCTGGTGTAGGCCAAAAAAGCTATGTGTTTGTTTATGATCCAAAAAACAATGTTGTTAACCAAAGGCAAGTACAAACAGAAAATGTACTCAACAACATTGTATTTATTTCTTCAGGTTTAAAAAGTGGTGAGATCATTGCTACAGCCGGTGTCGCATTTTTACGAGACGGCCAAAAGGTAACCTTGTTAGACAATACTATTCAGCGTTTTAATTAAGAGCCTCACAATGAATATTACTCAAGTTGCCTTTCAATACCGTAAAACCGTATTTTTAATCATCGCCTTGCTTTTAATCAACGGTGTTTTTGCTTATTTCACCTTACCCGCACAAGAAGATCCCACCATCACTATACGTGAAGCAGTTGTTTCTACAGCTTTTCCTGGGATGGCACCTGAGCGAGTAGAACAGCTAATAACTAAAAAGCTTGAAGAAGAAATACGAAAAGTTCCCGAAGTAACAGAGATAAGATCACTGTCCACCACGGGAAAATCTACCATTCATGTCAAAATTCATGATCGCTATTTTAACCTTGATGACATTTGGCAAGATGTTCGAAATAAAACCAGTGCCGCTCATAGTAAAATGCCATCAGGCACTGCCCCCTCTTTTGTCAACACTGAATTTGGCGATGTTTCGGTGGTAACACTGGCATTAACTGCTGATGGTTTTGATATGAGTGCCATGTACGATATTGCACAACATATTCGTGATTCGCTATATGGGGTTGAAGGCACAAAAAAAATAGAAATTTTAGGGCAATTAGAAGAGCGCATTTTTCTTGAAGCATCAAACGCAAAATTATCAAACTTAGGTATTTCTCCTAATGCCTTAGTTAGTGAGTTGCAGCAGCAAAATATTATTCGCTCTGGTGGTGAAGTCGATACCGGCATGAAAAGCTTTATTGTAGAGCCATCAGGTAACTTTGGAAGTGTTCCTGATATAGCTGATACCTACATCAACATACCGAATACTGAGGACTTTATTGCCTTAAAAGATGTAGTCAGTATTAAGCGTGATTATGTCGATCCACCTGAGCAGCTTGCCTACTTCAATGGTAAACCGGCTATTTTCTTTGCTATTTCAATGTTGCCTCAATACAACATTTTAGAATATGCGCCGCGAATTAAAGCGAAGTTTGCAAAGATCACCCAGAGTTTACCTATAGGGTATCAATTAAATATTGCAACCTATCAGGCTGATCAAGTAGAAAGAACTGTTCAAGGGGTCTCTGTTAGTGTGTTACAAACACTAGCCATAGTGCTTATTGTCGTGGTTTTGTTTTTAGGTGTAAGAACGGGCTTAATCGTTGGCGCCATTGTGCCTTTTGTAATGTTGGCAACATTATCAATAATGCTGTTTTTTGGTCTAAAACTAGAACGCATGAGTTTAGCAACCTTAATCATATCCTTAGGATTATTAGTTGATAACGGTATTGTTATCGCTGAAGATTTTAAGCGAAGAATAAGTGAAGGCATAAGTCGTTATGATGCTATGTTACAGGGCTGTCAAGAGCTTGCTATTCCACTGCTAAGCTCTTCAGTCACCACTATTTTATTCTTTTTACCGCTCATGTTAGCTGAACATGTGGCGGGCGAGTACACGCGTTCAATTTCATTGGTTATTCTAATTACCTTAATGACCAGTTGGATACTTGCCTTATGTGTCACCCCTATTCTTTGTTATTACTTCATAAAACCAGCTGAAAACGAAGCGGATGGTAACTCTTCGCCAAGCAAATTCTATACGGGTTATGAAAATTTCTTACGCTGGGTGTTAAAGCATAGATTGCTGTTTATGAGTTTAATGCTGGTACTCTTTATTGGTTCAGTTGCTTCGATGAAGTTTGTTGCAAAGCAATTCTTTCCTGAATCAGATCGTACACAGATACTGATGTATATTGACTTGCCTAACGGTACTTCATCTCGTGAAACTAACCGTCAAATGAAAGAGATTTTTACCTGGTTAGACAACAAGGAGAAATTCGCCTATATCGAAAACTATTCAGGCTATGTCGGCTTCAATGGCCCAAGATTTGTGCTATCACTTAACCCAGAAGATCCAGCGCAAAATAAAGGTTTTATTGTACTTAATGTTGTTGAAGGTACTGATGTTACCAAAAGAATATTAGAGCTTGATACGCAACTTGAAGCTAACTTTCCTAATATTTCAGCGCGGGTGAAAAAAATGTTCTTAGGCCCATCTGACGCCAAGACCATAAAAATTCAGGTAAAAGGCCCTGATAAAAATGTCATCTATGCAAAAGCACAACAAATTATGGATTTACTCCATCAAGTGCCTAATACAATCAATATACGTAATGATTGGGAAAATCTCATTGTTAAAATTGATGTGCAAATAGATCAACATCGTGCCAAAAGAGCAGGCTTAACCTCCTCTGAGATAGCTGACGCACTACAAACCTATTTTTCTGGCGCGCAAATCACTGAATATCGAGAAGAAGATGAAATAATTCCCATCATACTACGCGCCCATGACGTTGAGCGTAACAATATAGACAGATTACGCACAATTAATGTTTATTCAGAAAAAACAGGCAAAGCTGTTCCATTATTTCAGGTTGCGACTTTTGCCGCTAAAAACCAGTTTTCAGTGATACATCATGAAGATATGTTCCGCACCATCAGCGTTGAAGCGCGCAACAACAATTTAACCGCAGAAGATTTGCAGTTGGTGATTGACGAAAAAATACAGGCATTGGCGGCAGACTTGCCTATTAATCACGAAATCATATACGGCGGTGCCATTAAAGAGTCTAAAGCGGCTCAAAAAGCATTAAGTGCCAGTATGCCAATGGTCATTGGTTTTATTTTAATTCTGCTTGTTGCTCAATTTAACTCTTTCAGACAAGCCGCAATAATAACGCTAACTATGCCGCTGTCTTTTATTGGTGCTGTTATCGGCTTATTAGTGATGCAAGCGCCTTTTGGTTTTATGGTGACGCTTGGTTTATATAGCTTGGCGGGCATTATTATCAATAACGCCATTGTACTTATCGACCGTATTAAAATTGAAGTTAATAGTGGCAAAACACAATACCAAGCTTTGGTTGATGCTTGTTTAACTCGGTTACGGCCAATTACCATGACAACAATCACCACAGTAATGGGACTATTACCCCTTATTATTTATAAAGATCCTTTATTCTATGGCATGGCAAATGCCATCGCCTTTGGCTTAGGAATAGGCACCATATTAACCCTAGCCGTGGTGCCTGTACTTTATTCATCATTTTATAAAGTAAAAGCCGAGTCATAACATCCACTGGCGAATACGCCATAAACGAGTATTCGCCATCATTTAAATTGCCAAGATAAGAAACTACTCACTTAAACTTTAGTTATGTCTTTGTTAGACTATGACAAATTTTTCTGAGCTTACTTTATGACTTCTTCTAATGAATTTCCCCGCGCTGGTTTTCGACGCCGATTTGGCTCTTGGGTGTACGATGTGCTTATTGCTTTTGCCGTTTACATGGTTGCAGGAGCAGTTTCTTTTTTGCTGTTTAATATGCTGATTAGATTTGGTGTGATCAGTATGCAAGGTTTTGAACATGCCATCGATTTACAGCGCTCATCAATCTTCTACAGCATCTTAATTTATGGGTGGAATATTGCTTGGGTTAGTTACTTCTTTATCTTCTTTTGGGCAAAAAGCGGACAAACTTTAGGTATGAAGGCATGGCGATTACGCTTACAAAATCAAGATGGAACACGCATCAGTAAACTAACAGGCTTAAAGCGCTTAATTCCTACCTTACTTGGCCTAGGCAACATAGCGGTAATTTTTGATCGCAAAAATAAATTAAGTTTGCAAGATAGGTTAACTCAAACCGAAGTGGTGGTTTTATCACTTGAGGCAAATAGAGGAAGACTTTAGCATTGCTTAATTCGTGGAGTATGTTGCCAAATCAAAACATTTGGCAACATATATCTGCTTTAGGTTACTTTCTTATTCATAAAATACCAAGCAACACTAATAAATAATAAACTCGGCGAAATTGCCCCGATTATGGGCGGGAATTGATAAACCAAGCTCAGCGAGCCCAACACCTCATTACAAACAAAGAACAATATTCCTGTTACCACGCCCATCATAATACGCGCCCCCATTGATACAGAGCGCAGTGGACCAAAGATAAACGATAAAGCAACCAATAACATTACCGCTAAAGTAATGGGCTGCATTATTTTTCGCCAAAAAGCCAATAGGTATCGGCTTTGATCTTGAGCATTGGCCTCTAAATAATCTAAATAATCGAGTAAACCTCGAATAGATAATGACTCTGGGGTAACCGTTACTACACCGAGTTTTTTCGGGGTAAGCGATGATTGCCAAATTTGACTATCATACTCGCTCGTGGTGATCTGCCCTTTACCTAATTCAGTATTAACAACTTTAGACAGTATCCATTCTTCATCTTGATAAATTGCACTTTCAGCACTTAACCAACTCTCTAGTTTCAAGTGTTCGTTAAAGCGATAAATTTGTATTTTCTTTATTTGCCCTTGCTCTAGCACTTCGCCAATATTAACAAAATAGGCACCATCTTTAGCCCAAACACCATTTTTAGCCGAAATTAAACTGCCACCAGAAATCGCCTGCGCTCGAATTTCTCTTGCTGTAGCTTCACCACTGGGTGCTAACCATTCACCAACCGCCATAGAAACAATCACTAATAAAACCGCGGTTTTCATCACAGATTTTATGATATCTAATCGTGACAAACCTGCTGCTTGCATCACTACTAATTCACTATTGCTAGCTAGCATGCCAATACCAATTAAGCCGCCGATTAACGCCGACATAGGAAAGAATACTTCAATATCGCGTGGCACAGCATAAAGCACATACAAGGCAGCATGAGACAAGTCATAATTACCACGACCAACAGCTCGCATTTGTTCAACAAACTTAATAATACCACTAACGCTAACAAAAACAGCCAAGGTTAAGAAGGTTGTTGAGGCGATAATACGACCAATATAAGCATCTAAAATTCGCATTATGCTTGACCTCTTGCATTATTCACTTTATTGGAGCCATTACGCTTAAAGCGGGGTAATTTAGCTTTAATCTTTCTACCGCTACTTCGCTCTTTCATTAATAACATCATACCGAGAAATAGTGCGCTTAAATGAACAGGCCAAAGCCCAATTCCCGTAGGCAATGCTTGTCGTTCTATACCAGAGCGCATTGCTGTTAATAACAGAAAATATCCTAAAAACAGCATCAAGGCTGGCAACATTTTAGCAAACTTACCCTGCCTAGGATTAACCACGCTTAAAGGCACAGCAATAAAGGTTAAAATAATACAAGCAATCGGAAAAGCAATGCGCCACTGAATAGTCGCGCCAAATTCGGCAACTGATTTGGCATCAACGGGATTAAATAACTGCGGGGTGGGTAAAGCACTTAATTTTCGATGCTTCTGCTCTACCTCTTGATCTTGAATTTGAATATAGTACTTATCAAAGGCAACTGATTGAAATTCACCATTATCTGAATCGCTATGATAACGCGTACCATCAGTTAGCACTAGGCGTTGTGAGCCAGAGTCTTCTTCAAATACCTGTCCTTGTTTAGCATAAACTAAACTGGCATTGATAATACTTTCTTCACGGTTATTTTCATCGGGCAACTGAGCAACAAACACCTTATCAAAGCCGTTATCTTCACGGTGTTTATCATGAATGAAAACAACCGCTTTTTTATTGCCTGTTTTTTGAAAACGCCCTGCTACTAAAGCGCTTAAGCCAGAATCTGCAGCTAACTCATCTTTGACTTGGTATTGATACTCTGAAGCCATAGGTGCTAAATATAAGGTAAATAACCCTGTAAAAAGTGCGGTAACAACGGCTAAAACCAAGGTGACTCTAACTACATACCATTCGCTAACGCCACAAGCATGCAAAACCGTCATTTCATTATCTGCGTATATACGGCCATACGCGAGTAATACCCCTAAAAACAAGCTTAACGGTAGCATCATCCCCGCTAAATCAGGAATTTTCAGGCCAATAAAAACCATCACCATTTGCCCTGGAATACTTCCTTCTGAAGCATCGCCTAAAACACGAACAAATTTTTGACTGATAAAAATGGTCATTAACACTAAAAATACCGCTAGCTGTGTTTTAGCCACTTCTTTTAATAAATATCGAAAGATGATCACAAAAAGATCCCATAAAAACTGTGTTTTTTTCTGACATTCAGCGAGTTTTTCTAGTAAACTTGCCGTTTTCATAACTAAACTATATAGTCAGCAAACAAACTTATTTGATAAATGCGGCTATAATTATAGCCCTTAGCGCTATCAGTTGAATAGACAAGAGTGCTATTTTTTACTAGTTTTAGCAAGTTATAGTATAAATTATTATGCAAAAGGAGAGCTCATGGAGTTCAGTATAAAAAGCGGCAGCCCTGAAAAACAACGAAGTGCCTGTATTGTTGTCGGTGTTTTTGAACCTCGACGCCTTAGTGCCACCGCAGAGCAGCTTGATGAAATAAGTGAAGGTTATATCAGTAATCTTTTGCGTAAAGGTGATTTAGAAGGCAAATCTGGTCAGATGCTACTATTGCATCATGTCCCCAATATTTTAAGCGAACGTGTCTTATTAGTAGGTTGTGGCAAGGAGCGTGAGCTTGATGAACGCCAGTATCGCCAAATAATCAATAAAACCATCAATACCTTAAATGAAACAGGCTCTATGGAAGCAGTATGCTTCTTATCTGAATTACATGTAAAAGGTCGTGATACCTATTGGAAGGTTCGCCAAGCGGTTGAAGCCACCCAAGATGGTTTATATAGCTTTAATAGTTTAAAAACGCGTAAAGAAGAGCCTCGCAGGCCACTACGTAAAATAGTATTTAACGTGCCAACTCGTCGTGAATTGCCCATTGGTGAACGCGCTATCAACCATGCATTAGCCATTTCAGAAGGTATTACAACCTGTAAAAATGTCGCAAATATGCCGCCAAACATTTGTAACCCTGCTTACTTAGCTGAACAAGCTAAAATATTAGCCAATGATTACGAGAAAATATCAACGACAATTGTGGGTGAGCAAGAAATGGAAGCGCTAGGTATGGGCTCATATTTAGCGGTTGGTCGTGGCTCAGTAAATGAATCATTAATGAGCATCATGACTTATAACGGTATTGATGATGACTCTAAGCCCCTTGTTTTTGTGGGTAAAGGGCTAACTTTTGACAGTGGTGGTATTTCATTAAAACCCGGCGCTGGCATGGATGAAATGAAATATGACATGGGCGGTGCAGCCGGTGTTTTAGGTGCTATGCATGCGTTAGCTGAATTAAATTTACCGATAAAAGTGATCGGTGTTTTAGCGGGCTGTGAAAATATGCCTAGCAGTAATGCATATCGTCCTGGTGATATTTTAACGACTATGTCAGGCCAAACTGTTGAAGTATTAAACACGGATGCTGAAGGTAGATTAGTATTATGTGATGCCTTAACGTATGTAGAGCGTTTTGATCCAGAAGCGGTTGTTGATGTGGCAACTTTAACAGGCGCTTGTGTTGTAGCATTAGGAAAACATGCGACAGGCTTATTAAGCTCTCATAACCCATTAGCACATGAATTACTTAACGCCTCTGAGCAAAGTGGTGATAGAGCTTGGCGCATGCCGCTTTGGGATGATTACCAAGAGCAATTAGAGAGTCCATTTGCTGATATGACCAACCTAGGCGGTAAAGAAGCCGGCACAATAACTGCGGCCTGTTTCTTATCTCGCTTTACCAAAAAATATCACTGGGCTCATTTAGATGTTGCAGGCACAGCATGGCGTAGCGGCGGCAAAAATAAAGGTGCTACAGGTCGTCCTGTAAGTATGCTAACGCAGTTTATGCTTAATCGTGCCGGACAAGAGCAAGGCGAGTAAATTAAGACTATGCAAACACAGGTAATGTTTTACCTTCTAAATGATGAAGACAAAAACGCTGATGCTAATAACACTAGCTCAGCGTTTTATCATGCCTGTTTACAAGCAAGTTATTTTTACCGCCAAAATCAGCGCGTCTTTATTTATACTCAAGACCAACACCAAGCTGAGCAAATAGATGAATTACTGTGGTCATTTGACAGTGACAGTTTTGTTCCTCACAACCTAGTGGGCGAAGGACCAAAACAGGGCGCCCCCGTTGAAATTGGCAACCAAGTTCCCAGAGGAAGACGGCCAGTGTTAATTAACTTAACCTCTACTGTGCCTGATTTTGCCAACCAATTTCAATTTATTGTTGATTTTGTCCCAAGTGATGAAACGTTAAAACAGCAAGCACGTGAACGGTTTAAAACCTGCCGCCAATGGGGCTTTCAAGTAAACAATCAAGCTGTGGCTGAGCCACAATAATAAATTTCGCATTGTAGTTCGACTTCTTTATTGGAGGAGTAGCACTACAATTGATAACTTTTTAGACCGGAAAAATGATGGAAAAAACATTCAACCCAACCGACATTGAACAATCTTTATATACTAGCTGGGAAGAGCAAGGTTACTTTAGCCCTACGGGTGAAGGTGACAGTTATAGCATTGCCATTCCACCACCCAATGTCACTGGCTCTTTGCATATGGGGCATGCTTTTCAGCAAACCATCATGGATACGTTAATTCGCTACCAACGTATGCAAGGTAAGAATACCTTATGGCAAACTGGTTGTGATCACGCTGGTATTGCCACACAAATGGTGGTTGAACGTAAAATTGCTGCTGAAGAAGAAAAAACCCGCCACGATTATGGCCGTGAAGGATTTATCGATAAAATTTGGCAATGGAAGGAAGAGTCAGGTGGCACTATCGGCAAACAAATGCGCCGCTTAGGTAACTCTATTGATTGGTCTCGTGAGCGCTTCACCATGGATGAAGGCATGTCTGAGGCAGTACAAGAAGTGTTTGTTCGCCTCTTTGAAGATGACTTGATTTATCGCGGTAAACGCCTAGTGAACTGGGATCCTAAATTTCACACCGCTATTTCTGACTTAGAGGTTGAAAATAAAGATAAAAAAGGCCACATGTGGCACTTACGCTACCCACTTGCTGATGGCGCTAAAACCGCTGAAGGCCTTGATTATCTAGAAGTGGCAACCACACGTCCTGAAACTATGTTAGGTGATACTGGCGTTGCGGTTAACCCTGAAGATCCTCGCTATAAAGATCTTATTGGTAAAAAAGTATTATTGCCGTTAGTGAATCGCTTAATCCCTATTGTTGGTGATGATCATGCCGACATGGAAAAAGGCACAGGTTGTGTAAAAATCACCCCTGCTCATGATTTCAATGATAATGAAGTCGGTAAACGTCACGCCTTACCACAAATTAATATTTTAGATAAAAATGCTGCTATTTTAGCTGCGTCAGAAGTTTACGATACCAAAGGCGAAAGCTGTAATGCCTACAGCACTGAACTACCCAGTGAATTCGCAGGCATGGACAGGTTTGTAGCCCGTAAAGCCATTATAGCCAAGTTTGATGAGCTAGGTTTATTAGTTGAAGTTAAAGATCATGATTTAGTCGCACCTTACGGCGATAGATCAGGAGTTATCATCGAGCCTTTGTTAACTGACCAATGGTATGTGCGCGTTGAAAAATTAGCTGGTCCTGCGGTAGACGCAGTAAAAGATGGTCAAATTGAGTTTGTGCCTAAGCAGTATGAAAACCTTTATTTCTCATGGATGAAGGATATTCAAGACTGGTGTATTTCACGCCAACTTTGGTGGGGACACCGTATCCCAGCTTGGTATGATGAAAGCGGAAAAGTCTATGTTGGCCGTACAGAAAAAGAAGTGCGTGCTAACAATAATATCAGCGATGATATTGCACTTAAGCAAGATGATGATGTACTTGATACCTGGTTCTCTTCTGCACTTTGGACTTTCTCAACCCTAGGTTGGCCAAAAGATACCGATGATTTAAAAACTTTTCACCCTACCGATGTATTGGTAACAGGTTTTGATATTATTTTCTTCTGGGTTGCTCGCATGATCATGATGACCATGCACTTTAACAAAGATGAGAATGGCAAAGCACAAATCCCGTTTAAAAAAATCTACATGACTGGCCTTATTCGCGATGAAAATGGCGATAAAATGAGTAAGTCTAAAGGGAATGTTATTGATCCCTTAGATATGATTGACGGTATTTCTTTAGAAGACTTACTTGAAAAGCGTACTGGTAACATGATGCAGCCACAGCTTGCCAAGAAAATTGAAAAGCTGACTAAAAAAGAATTCCCTAATGGTATTGAAGCCCACGGCACCGATGCCCTACGCTTTACCCTAACTTCTGTTGCTACCACAGGTCGTGATATCAGTTGGGACATGAAGCGCCTTGAAGGTTACCGTAACTTCACCAACAAGCTATGGAATGCTAGCCGTTACGTGTTAATGAATACCGAAGAGTTTGATTGTGGTCAGGCAGACAATGCAGACATGGAGCTTTCATTAGCTGATCGCTGGATCATCGGTCAATTTGAGCAAACCGTGAAAACTGTCCATGAAGCTTTTGATACTTTCCGTTTTGATTTAGCTTCACAAGCCTTATATGAGTTCACTTGGAACCAATTTTGCGATTGGTACTTAGAATTAACTAAACCGGTATTATTTAAAGGTAATGAAGCACAGCAACGTGGTACTCGTCATACACTAGTGAATGTATTAGAAGGCTTATTACGCTTAATGCACCCAATAATGCCATTTATTACCGAAACTATTTGGCAGCGTGTGCAGCCGCTTAGCAACTTCGCTAAAGCTGATGACTCAATCATGACGCAAGCTTTTCCGCAGTTTGATGAAAGCAATTGCGATCAACAAGCCATTGATGACTTAGAGTGGGTTAAGCAGTTTATCGTTGCTATTCGTAATATCCGTGGTGAAATGGATATTGCGCCAAGTAAGCCTTTACCTGTGCTTCTTAAAAACGTTAATGAGAACGATCAACGCCGCTTAGCTGAAAACGAGCAGTTCTTAAGCTCGCTTGCCAAACTTGAAAGCATAGAAGTACTTAGCGATGATGAACAAGGTCCTGCTTCAGCTTCAGCCGTGGTGGGTGATTTATCAATTTTGATCCCTATGGCGGGTTTAATTGATAAAGAAGCTGAGCTTGCCCGTTTGGATAAAGCTATTGAGAGGTTAGAAAAAGATGCAGCTAAAACTCGTGGCAAGCTAGGTAATGAAAACTTTGTTGGCAAAGCGCCTGCTGCCGTTATCGACAAAGAAAAAGCCAAGCTTGCAGAAGCAGAGTCAGCACTGGCTAAAATGCTTGAGCAAAAAGCTCAAATAGCTGCGCTTTAATTAATAGCTAAAAATATGGCATAGCGGATACTCACTTCAAGTATTCGTTATGCCGTTTGTTTCTTCATTGAGTACTTTAATTAACGCATAAAAGTGCTAAGACTGTACCTTCACCGATAAAATATCACAATGAACATTGTCTAATATTTTCTCAACGGTATTACCAGTAAAACCCACGTTATCCCCCATCCCTACCACTAATAAATCGACTTGTTTTTTTTGCACTAACTCAGCAAGTTCAAACTCAACTTCGCCTGAAACCAAGTGCAGTGATGAATATTCAAAACCATAATCGTCTACCAATTCATCAAATAATTTTTGATGATAATCCTCAATGGATTGTTGGTATTCTTTAAAATCCATCATAGGTAAGCTTTGATCCATACCAACCGAACTCATACCTTGCCACATCTCTATCCCTACGGGCTGATAACAATGACTCACATGGATGTTTGCTTCAAATAAAGCAGCAAGCCCAGCACTGGCATCAATTATAACCTTACCTAATCCCGCGGGTTTGTCATGCGCTTTCGCTGGATCTACCGCTGCCATAATAACTTTATAATTACTGGTTTGCTCAACATGGTTACTAAGGGTATCGGTCGGGGATTTTACTAGTAGTAATGGCTTATGACATTGCTGTAACAAGCGCCAATCAGTTGGGGTAAAAAATAATTTATTAAGCGTCGGATGCTGGTGGGTTGATTTAATGACAATATCGGCACTGACCTGCTCTGCTTTATCAAGTACCGCAGTGGCGATATTTTTATGCCACTTAATATCAAGCTTTACCATTAAACCTTGCTCAACAACTTCATTAACATAGGTTTCAAGCCACCTTAACTTTGAGGACAGATAATCCTTTCGCAATAAAGCTAATTGCTCAGCATCAAAAGTCCAGTGGCTCACTAACTGCTTATTATATACCACCAAAAATAATTCAATATTAGCCGATGTAAGCTTTGCCAAACTAATAGCCCGCGTTAGTGCTGGTTGTTGCTCACGCATGGGATCCATAACAACCAAAATATGTTTAATTGCTTTCATTATTCTTTCCTAAATAACTATCCCTAGTATAAAAACTAGTAGAGCTAGTCTCCTTTAGCAAAAATAAAAATAAGAAAACAAACTTATATTGATCTACCCCATAAAACCTTAGCTATTATTTAAACTATGCTAGTTATATGCTGTTACCTAAGTAGACAAAGAGCAGGATATTATGCTGAAACTGAAATCTGTTGCAATTGATACCTTTAAAGAGAATGTCGCTTATCTACATCGCGACTGCCCCCTTTATCGCACCATTGGGTTTCAAGCATTGATGAAAATTGAAATATACATTAATGGCGATAGCAACCCGGTACTGGCTGTACTAAACATTGTTGAAGATGACTCAATTATTCAGGTAGATGAATTAGGGTTAAGTAAACAAGCCTTCGAGCAATTATCCGAAAAAGAGGGAATGTTGGTCAGAATAGCCCCCGCCAAACCACCGCTATCACTCAAAGCTGTTCATAGAAAAATTGCTGGTGAGCCCTTAACCAAAAAAGAATTCCACTTAATTTGTCACGATATCCTCGAAAATCGTTACTCAAAAATGGAAATAGCCGCCTTTTTAGTTGCTTGTAGCCATTCAGGTTTAGAGCGAGAAGAAGTGTTATTTTTAACCGAAGCTATGGTTGAATCAGGTGAAACTCTCAATTGGGGCGAATCTATCGTCGTAGATAAACATTGCATTGGCGGCATACCAGGTAATAGGACTACCATGATCGTTGTGCCTATTGTCGCCGCCCATGGCATGCTATTTCCTAAAACCTCTAGCCGTGCAATCACCTCCCCTGCTGGCACAGCCGATACCATGGAGGTTTTGGCCAACGTGGAGATTTCTATCGAAAAAATGCAGCAAGTAGTTCAACAACATCGCGGTATGCTGTCATGGGGAGGAACGGCTAAATTAGCCCCCGTTGATGACATTTTAATTTCCGTTGAACGTCCACTGTCAATGGACTCAACAGGGCAATTAGTCGCATCAATTTTGTCAAAAAAGATAGCAGCTGGCTCTACTCACCTACTCATTGATATTCCTGTAGGTACTTCTGCAAAAATTCACAGTAATCAAGATGCATTGAAACTTCGAAAAATTTTTGAATATATTGGTGACCAACTTGGGCTCCATCTGGAGGTCATTTTAACCGATGGCTCACAACCTATAGGTAATGGTATCGGTCCTGTATTAGAAGCCAGAGACATAAATAAAGTACTAAAAAATCAATTAGATGCTCCGATAGATTTACGGGAAAAGTCACTGCGATTAGCGGGCAGATTATTAGAATTTGATCCCGATGTCAGAGGCGGGCAAGGTTACATTATTGCCCGAGATATTCTTGAATCAGGCCGCGCTTATGAAAAAATGCAGGCTATTATTGCTGCACAAGGTATACAGACAGATACTCATGGTGATGCCCCCTTAATTCATGAAATAAAAGCTGAAAAATCGGGTTATGTGCATGCGATTGATAACTTTAAAATATCTTCTATTGCTAGCCTTGCAGGTGCCCCCATCGATAAGTATGCCGGTATATATCTGTTTAAAAAAGTGGGTGATAAAGTCACTAAAGGTGAAGTGCTATATAAAATCTATGCTTGCTTTAAAAGTGATTTCGAATTTGCTACCCAATTTGCTAATAACAGTAATGCTTACCGTATAGATAAAAGCTCGACTACATATGGCGATAATTATTTACTATAAATACCCAGAACAATTGATTTAATTTTACTTTAATAGGTAGACACATGACGTTAGTACTTGGCTTTAACGATTATTTAGCCCCCGCTCAACAACTTGCGCAAGCATTAGCCATGCCTTTTAAGCAAGTGGAAAGCCATCAATTTCCAGACGGCGAAACGAAAGTGACTTTACCTAGCGTTTTATCAAAACAGCTCATACTTTGCCAAACACTGAATCAACCTGATCACAAATTAATTGAGCTTATTTTGGTGGCACAAACAGCGCGTGAACAAGGCGTTGAGCATATTACCCTTGTGGCTCCCTATTTATGCTATATGCGACAAGATATTGCCTTTCATGCTGGCGAAGCGGTGAGTCAAAGGATTATTGGCAAATTACTCAGTGATTATTTTGATGCTGTGCTAACCATAGATCCCCACTTACATCGTATCCACCATTTATCTCAAGCGATCCCTAATTGCCAAACCCTTACCTTACATGCTACCCCTGCAATGTCAGCCTTTATTAGACAGCATGTTGAAAACCCTGTCATCATTGGTCCTGATGAGGAATCAATGCAATGGGTAAAAGCTATAGTGCGAGCAGATCAATGGCATTACACCATAGCAAGTAAACAACGTTTT
Source organism: Colwellia sp. (assembly GCA_026196955.1). Classification (GTDB taxonomy): domain Bacteria; phylum Pseudomonadota; class Gammaproteobacteria; order Enterobacterales; family Alteromonadaceae; genus Colwellia. The sequence goes on from JAPHTO010000031.1 coordinate 124,112, forward strand.
GGTGATAAAGACGTTGCCGTGACACTGGAAGATATCAACTTAGCAAAGCGTGATGTGATTATCGTTGATGATATTGCTAGTACCGGCAGAACCCTTGAACAAACAGTTAAGCAACTTGTAAAACAAGAGCCAAACTCAATTTCAATTATGGTAACCCATGCTTTTTTTGTTGATGATGCTATTGAACGCCTTAATACGCTTGGCGTTAACAATATCTGGAGTTCGGATAGTGTTTTACACAACACCAATGCCTTTAGTGTTATTGAGATACTCGCCCAAGCAATTAAAAGTAGCCCTCAACTTAGTCGATAAACTAACATGTCAATATCAACTATTGAGCCTTTTTATCGAAAAATAATTTTGATCTAGATCAATAAAATGACTAGCAGCACTGTAACCTTCAACTATATTTAAAGGTGGAGTAACGTTATTTAAAATAAGGAGATCGTTATGAACATTAAAAAATCACATTCAACAATGCCATCTCTTTTTGGTAATGACTTTAACAATATGTTCCAAGGGTTCTTTCGCCCTATGGTTCATAGTAATATTTGGGATACCAAAAGCTTATTACCTGCCGTCGATATAGAAGAGAAAGACCAATTTTATCTAATCATGGCTGACTTACCTGGATTTGATAAAAACGATATTAACGTATCATTTAACGGTGGTCGACTAACCATTCAAGCTGAACATCAGGAAAAATCTGAAGATAAAAGCTCAGATGGTTATATGCTAAAAGAACGTCACTATGGTAGTTATGTTAGAGAGTTCAACTTCGGCTCACATATCGATGCTAATGAAATTTCAGCAAAATATGAAAATGGTGTTTTAGAGCTTATGGTGCCTAAACTCGAACAAACACCTGAAGAACCAGCAAGAAGAATTAATATTCATTAATAACTTTCTGCTAATAGCAAAATCACTCACGGTTTAAACTCTGGGTGATTTTGCCTATGTTTTATTAAGCACATTAACCAGACTCAGCTACACTAATAGTAATAGACCTAACTACGGGAACGATAAACGAGGGTTTGTTATGTATCGGTGGGCTAGTGTGCTTTTATTGCTGAGTTGCGCGCTGCTAACAACAAATGCAGAGCCGATTCAACATGTAAACTTAAAAATAGCAAAACAAATTACTGATAGCCAAGTCCCCTTACTTGGCATCAAAGGCGCTATTGGTCCTGCCGTAAGTGATTATTTAGTGAGAGAAATATCGGCAGCTAATGCGAAAGCCAATATACCATTAATATTAATCACCTTAGATACTCCCGGTGGTTTAAGTGCCAGTTTACGAGACATTAATAAAAGTATACTTAGCTCAACGGTGCCAATCGCTTGTTTAGTTTTTCCACAAGGGGCACGCGCAGCCAGTGCTGGTACTTATATTCTTTATGCCTGCCATGTTGCTGCAATGGCCTCAGCGACCACACTTGGTGCGGCAACGCCAGTAAATATTACCGCCCCTATGGCGCCACAGTCCAAAGAGTCCCCGGAAAAAACGAATACAAGTGCTATGGATAAAAAGGTGCTAAATGATGCCATTGCATACATACGTTCTTTAGCTCAATTACGCAATCGTAATGCCGAATGGGCAGAAAAAGCAGTGAGTGATGCTGCCACCTTAACAGCTGATGAAGCATTAAAGGCCAATGTGATAAACATTGTAGCCGAAACACCACAAGCACTTATCAAGCAACTTAATGGCACAGAGGTTTCAATAAACCAGCAAGTCACTCAACTGCTATTAGATGATGTAAAGCTTGCCACAAAAACACCTGATTGGCGCAGTCAATTTCTTGCCACCATTACCAATCCTAATATTGCCTATATTTTAATGTTAATTGGCGTTTACGGTTTATTGTTAGAATTTTATAGCCCAGGCATTGGTATTGCTGGTGTAACTGGTGGTATTTCCTTACTTATCGCCATGTATGCTTTGCAATTACTACCAGTAAATTTTGCTGGCGCGGGCTTACTTATTTTAGGCATTGTGCTTTTGGTAGTTGAGTCTTTAGCACCTAGTTTTGGTGTGTTTGGCATAGGTGGTACTGCCGCTTTTGTTATTGGCTCAATTTTTTTATTCGACACCGAGCTAGATCATTTCAAAGTCTCTTTACCATTAATTGCGGCAATCGCACTTATTTCGATACTCTTCATTGTTTTTGCTTTAGGTTATATTTGGCGAGCAAGAAAAAATAAAATTGTCAGTGGTCAAGAGGAGCTTATTAATGCTTGGGTAACAGTGAGTGATGATTTTATTGGTAGTGGCTACGTCATGTTTAATGGTGAACGTTGGGCGGCTAATTCTTTACAAGCCGTTAAAAAAGGTCAAAAAGTAAAGGTAAAATCTATCAAAGGCTTAACGCTAAACTTAACCTCTGCAACCACGAATGTTAATGATAAGGAGCAAACTAATGCCTCCGATATTTAATAGTATTGAGATCTTTTCAACGTCGATCATATTACTACTTATAGCTATACTGCTAAGTGCCTTTCGAATTTTACGAGAGTATGAACGCGGCGTCATTTTTTTACTTGGTCGTTTTTACAAAGTAAAAGGACCCGGTTTTATTATTGTTATTCCATTAATTCAACAAATGGTGAAAGTTGATTTACGCACAGTCGTTATGGATGTCCCCAGTCAAGATGTTATTAGCCGAGATAATGTTTCAGTGAAAGTCAATGCTGTCATTTATTTTCGAGTGATCAACCCACAAAAAGCCATTATTAATGTTGAAAACTTTTTACAAGCAACCTCACAATTAGCTCAAACCACTCTAAGATCGGTATTGGGACAACATGAGCTTGACGAAATGCTAGCCAATAGAGAAATGTTGAATACCGATATTCAAACCATTCTCGATGATAGAACCGACGGTTGGGGTATTAAAGTTTCCAATGTTGAAATTAAACATGTTGATTTAAATGAAAGTATGATCCGTGCTATTGCCCGACAAGCAGAAGCAGAGAGAACACGGCGCGCTAAAGTTATTCATGCCTCAGGTGAAATGGAAGCATCAGGTAAATTAACCGAAGCTGCTCATAAATTATCAGAACAACCCAATGCCATAATGTTACGCTATTTACAAACCCTCACTGAAATCGCCGGTGAAAAAAATTCAACCATTATTTTTCCATTGCCGATGGAGTTAATTAATGGTTTATTAGAAAAAAACCAAAAACACGAAAATACTGATTGAATGTGGCATGTTTCAAAAAGCAAGCGAGAGTGAGTTGCGTAATAATGATGAGTTCTCTTTTTCCGTAGAGAATTAGTTATCATTAGTCATGCATATCTTGATTACAGTGGTTCCATAACTTTACTGTCGCAGAAACAATAAGGCTATGGGGAGAGGCAATAGCGATTAATGCTATCATACATACTATTGGTGGGTTTTTGCTCTCGCAAATCAACAAAAGCTATTTAACTGGTATGATCACTTTAATAATCAACCACAACTAATCGTTGTTCATGGCTAGTGTAAAGCCATGGGCATACTCGCACAAACATTAAAATAACAATATGCTGCCAATATCATACAGGCAACACATTGATTTTTTAGACATTACTGAATAATGGTAGGTGAATGTAACCTTAAACTCTTTAAAGAGCTAGTTTGCTCCCATTTCTCAATAAAATAATCGCTGCTAAATAAATATTGAACTATTTCAATTTTTTATAAAGCATATTAAAAATAACTGTGTTATGCTGCATTTGCGTTGAGTTTTTGCGTTGCGGATGAAGGTTGATACTAACTTTTGTTTTAGATTTATCAGGTACCTATGTATTTGAATATTCTTAACAAACGGATTTAGGCAATGCAGACTGATTGTTTGTTCCAAATACGCTTTGTTACGAATATGGTTTGTTTCCTTCCTCTTCCTGTACTACTTATGGTAGAGGGCATTTACTCGGGTGAAAACGGTATCTATTCTAAGTGAGAATATCCTCATTAAGAAAGTGCCACATTAATATTATTTTATGACTACGGGAAAATGTAAGTATGTCTGATACAGTTACTGGTAAAGTTAAATTTTTCAACGAAACTAAAGGTTTTGGTTTTATTGAGCAAGAAAATGGTCCTGACGTGTTTGTTCACTTCAGTGCAATCACAGGAGACGGTTTCCGTACTCTAGCTGACGGTCAAGCAGTATCGTTCAGTGTAAAACAAGGTCAAAAAGGCCCAGAAGCTGAGAACGTAACAGCTCTTTAATTAGAACTTAACGTCACCTTTATTTTAATATAAAGGTTGCTCCTAAAAAGCGAAGTATTAATCATTATTAATCTTCGCTTTTTTGTTGTCTGGCGTTTGAAATACTAACGCTTGTAACGCCCCCTCCCCAGTAATTCAATGACCCAAAACGCCCCTGTTAAACAAAAGACTAACGTTAATAAAGCAAAAAATATTATTTGCCAATTATTAAAACTTCCCACTGTCCCATAGTCCATAAAATGCAGCATAAAGAAGAAATCAGCAAAGCGCTTATGAGTATTACTATGCCCAACTACCCGACCTGAGCTTGCATCAATATACACACTGGTATTTAGCTCATCAGCAAAGTTCACTTGCCACACCGTATTTTGCTCTTTTGGAAAATCAGCGATGGGTGGGGAAGCCTTGGTCGCTGACTTTACCGCTGCTTTTCCTTTATAGGTACTGCTAGCAAGAGCTTTTGCCATTGCTTTATCAATCACTTGTTGTTCACCTGTATAAGCATTGAACAGTGAATGTTCATTATAAAAATGCGGGTAGAGTGCTTGCTCATGATTAAGAAGATAATACGGCTTAGACAATAAACTAACTAGCTTGATTGAATTGACCCTCTGTTGTTGCGCCAAAAGGCTGTTAAGTTCAAATAAACGGCTAGGCTCAACCTGAGTTACCTGCTCAGCTTTTATTCGGTATTCATTGCCACGGGCTTTATTATGATCCATTAAATTAAAAAACAAGCCACTGCCAAGCCAAATTAACAATTGTAAGGCAACGAGTACAGATAGCCACTTATGCATTAATTTGACTAATTTCATACTGACTTTCTCACTTTTTGCTTTCTACTTCTCGTGTTATTGCTTTTAAAAACACGAAAATATATCAGAGCAGTCCCAAATAAACTCGCAATTAAAGCTAAACTGCTCACAACGAGTAGCAGTTTATTACTGGCATCTTCTTCAACATAATCCATAACATGAAAGCTAAACATCCAATCAAATAAACGCCAATATGTATGACGTTTGGTAACTAGTTGACCAGTTTGAACACTGATATAAAAGCTAGGACTTGCAAAATAATCAAAATCAACTCGCCAAACAGGTAAGTGCCGGGCACTCAACTCAAACGGAGGTTCATCCGAGATCAAGCTCACTCGGCTTATATCTACTTTAGGGTTTTCATACAAACTTTTAGCTATTTGCACTGCATAGCGTTCAGTAATAGGTGAAAGTAGTTTGCCATCATCAGCGCTAAGTAAATATTTAGTCTTGCTCTGCTCGTTATCGCTACTGAAACGATAAACAGCCTGACCCAATAAATTAACTAGCTCAATATTTTCAGCATAAGGATAATCACGATAAAGCTCAGCTATTGAATATTGTACTTGCTCTTTCTGCAGCGATTTTTGCTGCTCAACAACCAAGCTATCACCATGGATATAATCAATATCAAAAATTACCATATAAGCGCCAGATATTGACCAAATAACAAACTGTAATCCTACAAAAAGCATTAACCACTTATGATATTTTCGACTAATTCGATGCCACGACATTCTTCACTTCTCTCCATTACGTTGCTCAGGCTTTTTCTTGATAAGCAGTCAAACAAGAAAACGCTACAAAAGTAGCGTTTAAATTTCACCTTATAAAACAAAACCTTATTAACAATAACATACGTATAACTTAGCTGTGATTATTTTCAAGCTCACTAGTTACAAACATGCTAATAACCTCAATAAAAATTACTATCTGGCTACTATATAACAAAGATTAAAATGCCAAAAATCTAATGTGAGCAGATTTGATATTTTAAAGCACTAGTCAAGTTTGTGACCCTACCACTGATAACTTGCTGTCAACCTAACATCACGGGTTCTGCCGGGGTACATATCGTCTTCATAGTTTGAGGTAACGATGTAGCGTTTATCAAATAAGTTTTCAATATTGAGGCTAAATTGCCAAGCATCAAGGTTAACATAACCGCCTAAGTCTACCCTGACATAACCGGGTAAAGTGAAACTGTTAGCATTATTACCATAGCGTGATGATAAACCAAACATACCAATATGCATACCAACACTGTTGTTAGGGTGTTGCCAATTTAATTGGCTTGAAAAACTGTTACGAGGAATATTAGCGGTGCTATTACCATGATGTGGGCTTAAAGTATTATCTAGTTCATTTTTTATGTGACTAAAACTAGTTTCTAACTGCCATTGCTGAGCAATATTATTTGTTAATGTGACTTCCAGCCCCTTTGACTCAATATTACCCGCCAATATTTTAAAATCAGGATCAACTGGGTCACGCGTTAATAAGTTACTTTGCGTTATTTGATATATTGCTGCACTTAGGTTGTGCTGTTGATTGAAAGCATACTCAACAGCCAGTTCAATTTGATTAGCTTTTTTAGGGTCAAAATATTGTTGGTTTCTATCTAAGCCGATATTTGGCTCGAATGACTGAGAAAAATTACTATAAAGCCTGATGTCATCGTTAATTTGATAAGCCGCACCTAAAAAGGACGTAACAGCTTTTTTATCTACCGAAACCTTATTATTAGTACGGTCGATAATTTTAAATGCAGAGCCACGTAAACCAAGCGATAACTGAAAATATTGATTGAACTCCATGCTATCTAACAAATAAAAACTAGACTCTGTTTCATCAGAGCTAAAATCTCTAACAGAGTTAATAACTGTAGGCTCAGCAATACTATAATCAGGCGCGTAGGGATCTATAATAAATGTGCCTATACTGCGATCCATATGTTGGCCATTTTCATATTGATTATAATTATAACCCAGATGAAAATTATGACTTGCCCAGCTAGTTTTAAAGGTGTGTTCAAAATCGATCACTGCATTATGTTGCTTAGCTTCATTCTCTATATCAGCCCAATAACCCAGTAAATTTTCATTAGCCAGTTTGTAATAAAACCCCATCCAAACATCATCTCGGTCAAGATCAACCTGATTCAGTTTCACCGTTAGTTTGCTGTTTTCACCTAGCAAGTAATGCCAGTAAATACTGCTACGCAAATAATCTCTGTTGCTATCAGTTGCTGGATAAACATAAGACTTGTCGTACAATATATTGTCGTCAATTCGAACAATACCAAACGTCCATGGATTGGTTAATTGGTTATATTCAACCTCAAATGCTAATTGCTGCTTTGCAGATAACTCCCAGCCCAAATGTGCATAAAAGGTTTCTTTATCATCTTTGGCGTTTTCAATAAAACTGTTCGCCTGTTGCTTTACCAGCACGGCTCGATAATCAAGGCTATTGGTAATATTACCCGAGGTGTCTAGAGCAAGTTTGTATTTGTCAAAGCTGCCTAATGTGGCCGTTAACTTGGTTTGTGCTTCACTTTGAGGTTTTTTGGTATGATAAATTAACGTGCCGCCAGGTGCTGCGCCACCATAAAAAATACTTGAGTGTCCTTTTACTATTGATACTTGTTCAACCGTTTCAGGTGAGCGCATAAACATTCGCTGATTGTCTAGGTGGCCATTAACATAGATGTTTTTACGCCCTGTACTAAAGCCTCTTATAGATAAACCCGTTTCCATACCTGCGTTTGTAGTACTGGCAAAGACACTGGGGGTATAAGCTACAACATCTTCAATTTTATCAATATTAACTGCTAAAAACTCACTGATATTATCAACTGTTTTGTTGTTGATATAGTTATTGTCTTTGCTTGTTTTAGCCACAACCTCTATCACTTCTATCAGCCTAGAGTCATCAATGGTTTCAGCTTGCAAGGATGGTGTAAAAGTAAAAAGTAGAACGCAAGAGATAGGTAATAAACTGGAGTTATGCATATAAAAAGTCTTATTATTATAATTTAGGTTGATTCATTCAATGATTATGACGCTGCTGCTAAACGCTTACTTTTCACGTACTGTAAGGGTGGCAAGCTATATTTAGCTTTAAAGGCATTAGAGAAATTGCCTGAATTTGAGTAGCCTAACTGCTCTGCAACATGCTGAATAGGCTCCCCCAGAAATAATAATTTTTTTGCTTTATAGAGCCGATAACTAATCACATATTCCTGCGGCGTTACACTAAAGTGGCGGCTGATAAAGCTTTTAATTTTATTCGGACTTTGCTGCATACTGTTAACAATATCAGTCAGTGAGTAATCTGTTTTTATATATTTATTAATAGCTTCATGCCATGAGTTAAATAAATGCCATTCACTTGCACTAAATTTTAAACTGTTGATAATTATTTTTTCAGGCAGGCTTTGGTTATTTATGGGTTTAAGGTTAAGTAAAGCTTTTATTTGCAACTCAAGTAAATCATTGTTGTCATTATTTTTTTCCACAAAGCAAGTGGCATTTTTTAACGCTTGTATTTGAGTTGTCGCTTGGGCTGAGCCTGTCATAAATAAAATAGGTACATGTGGATCATACTTTTTTCGTACCTGATTAATAAAGGTTAAGCCATCCATAGGTTGCATTAACCAGTCAACAATTAATAAGCTGGGTTTGATGACAGCAAAATTTTTTAGCGCATCTAAAGCATTGTTAAATGCATGGCAGGTTATTTTTAAATCATGACAAAATTCTGATAAATAATCAGTCATAGCATGATTATCATCAACAATTAAAACAGAATGGCTTTGGGTTTGGCTTACTTCAAATTCAGCAAATAATTTATCAAGATCCATCTTAAACTTCTAAAGGTATTTTTATTGTTACTACAGTACCACTGGGGTTGTTTTTATCAAAATTAATTTTACCGCCAATCTCATCAATAAGTTGCTTTGTGGTGGTTAACCCGACACCACTACCACTGTATTGGTGTCTATTTTCTCCACGATAATATAAGGTAAAAATATTAGTTAAATCTTTACTGGTAAAACCACAACCATTATCGCTAACTTCTACAACTAGAGAGCCAGAAATTTTGCTACTTTTGACTTGCACACTACCATTATATTGAGAAAATTTAATGGCATTTGACAGTACATTCTCTAAGATTAAGTATAAACATTTTTCACAGGCAAAAATATGATCCAACTCAGTAATCGATGCATCATTAGTAAACACTAATGATATATTTTTGCCGATAGCCACGTCTGTCATTAAGGCATCAATTTTCATGAGTGTGGCGAGTACGTATTGTTTACTGCTAATTTTTACTATAGGTTGTTGCTTGGTTAAAACAATGAACTCATCAATAAGCGATGATATTTCATTTAAAGCACTAGATAACTTATTGTTCTTTCTTTCAAGACTGGCTTTGTCAATATCAGCATTATTGGTTAACAGTGTAGCCATTTGTTTTGATAAACCACGGCAGGCAAATACAGGTGATTTAAAACTATGCTGAATTTGTAAATATAAACTCTGCTTAAACAACAAGTGCTGCTCTATTTCATCTTTTTGAGTCGCAATTACTTTGTGATTTGCCAGTATTTCATTATTGAACTTTCGCATAAATCGATAACGAATAAAAAGCGTTAAAGCCAACGAGAATAAAATAAGATAGCCTACTATTGCCCACCAACTTAAAAGTGGATGTGGCTGTTTAGTGACTTGAATAGTGTTATTAGCTTTGGATGATAATGGTATAGGATATGAACCACTTTTTATATTGCTTAAGTTGATATTGGTGTTGAAATCGATACTTTCTAATGGGACAGTAAGAGCAAAGTATGGGTTACTCAATTGCAACTCAATTTTTTCCCCTTTCCAACCAAGAAAAAAATCCTTAGCAAGAAAAACAGCTTCATTGTTGGTCAAAGGCAAGGTATCCCATAAAGAGTAACTTTTCTGTTCAAATTGTAAACGAGACACTAAACGATCTTTTAATAATGATTCACTTTGCTCAAGCGATTCTGGCTTAAATATGACAAAACCGTTAATAGTCCCTAACAGGAATTCTCCTTGGCTATTTTTTAAACTAGCATTTAGGTTGTACTCATTACTGGCAAAACCATGCCTTTCAACAAACTTATTAGCTACTCTTGAAGAGATATTGTAACGATATAGACCATTATTTGAAGTGATCCAAAAAAAACTTTCATCGTCTTGTATCAAGCTATAAGCATTGCCTTGAGTTATACCAATGAAGTCAAAGTTTTCATCAGTGATATTAAACTCATAAACACCACCATCACTAGCAATTAAAAAGCGATCATTTATTAAATGATGAATATTAAATATCCAAGGGGATTGTAAGCTTGAGTTTTTATGCGAGTAGTTTTTAAAGCTATAGTTATTCAAATCGAGAATACTTAAACCTTTTGCGGTACCAATCCATAATTTATTGTTATGTGAGTACAAGGTATAAATTTCAGAATCCACCAAACCATCCTTTTTATACCAACTTTGCCATTGCTCATTGTCCAAGTTTAATTGATGAAGCCCCGCTGTAGTCGCAAGCCAAATACTATTATCATTTTGAACGAGTTTATAAATAAAAGTTTCGCCAACTGGTGAGTTTTTAGCATGGTAATGCTGAATAACCTTATGGCTACTTAAGCTTATTTGATATAAGCCATTACGTGTTGCTGCCCAAACGAAACCGGGAGTAATTAAAGTGTCGTAAACCGTATTTTCCTGTAACTCTGGCAATAAAAAAGCAAGGTTATTATCAAAAATATACAGGCCTTTTTGTGTTCCAATCCAATATTTATGCTTAGACTCCTCACTAAAGCTTAATATATAGTTATTAAAAGCAGTATTCTTTGCAGAGCGATAAATAGCTACCTTATCCCTTTGAATGTTAGTAACAGACAAGCCTTTATTAGTACCAACCCAAATACGACCATCTTCATCAGTCAATAAACTGCGGATCCAGTTGTCCGTTAGACTATGTGAACTGGCATTGTGCGCCTGAAAGTTTTCCCAGCCCTTGGTAAAGTCAATATCTACACTTGTTTTTGAGTTTCTATGACGGCTTAAACCATTACTAGTGCCAAGCCAAATATCACCATTCTCATCTTGAGCAATAGCCAATACTCGATTGCTTGCTAGAGTAGAAGGGATGTTTTTATCATGATAAATATGCCCTATTTTTCCTTGATAACTAGTCTTTTCAAGGTTTAGGTAATGCACGCCATAATAAGAGGCTATCCATAATTTATTATAGCTATCAATATATAATTTTCGTATCGCATTTCCTGCTAAATGTTTGGTATCAACTTGGTGATAGTGAATGTAGTGCTCTAGTTTTTTGCTAGTCTTTGAGCGCTTTCCTTCAAGATTAAACTCAAACAAACCAGTATTAGTACCTAACCAAACCGTTTGTTTAGCCTTATCAAAAGCTAGGGAACGAATTTCACTGCTACATCGCTTCGGTGCTGATAAAATTTGACAGAAAGAGCTGTTAACTGTGCTGCTTTTACCATAATAATCAACAAGTCTATTGTCGAAATCCAATATAATAAGACCAATATCACTACCTAGCCAAACCTGCTGATTGACTTCAATAACACTATAAATTACTGCATCTTTTACGTGCGGATAACTTTTCTCACCTGTAAAAAGGTTAATTACCACTAAACCATCCGTTGTAGCCACATAGAGCTGTTTGTTGATAATTTTAATATCACGAATATAGCGATATTTAGGCAATTGGCTGGCACTTAAGGGCACTAGCTCTATAACGTTACCATCAAAGCGATGCAAGCCATCTTGTGTCCCTATCCAAGTAAAGCCAAAGGGGTCTTTAGCTAAGCTATAAACGGAGGCTTGATTTAAACCTTGCTCAAGCGACAAATTATTAAAATAAAGATCTCTTTGTACCGCAACACTATTCAATGAAATAAGTAACAAGAAAAAGCTAAAGGTAAAATGCAATAGGCGCATGTTTTTATTCAGTTTATTTAATTACACAGATAATAAAGCAGCATTATGCATAAAAAAACACCTAACCGTAACTATTAAAGTTACCCTTTTTTTTGTGAAGATCTGCTACTTTTTGTCAATTATTGCCGCAAGGCATGATACACCTTGATGTTATCGCCTTTTTGTACTTTTAACTCTTTAAGATAATAATGTCGCTAAAGTTTATATAACTTATTGTATTTTAATTTTAAAGGATAAAAAGGATCGTTAAATGCACTTTAAAAAATCTCTAATAGCCCTAACCCTAATGTCTACGCTTACCGCTTGTGGCTCTGATAACTCAACTCCTGAGCCAATAACACCACCGCCACCACCTCCCGCTCCTGTAGAAACAGTAGTTGATGGTAAGGGTATAAAAGGTGTTTTAACTAATGCGGTGGTCACTGTGTATAAGTTTGTAGATGGCACCCCTGTAGCATTAACGGACCAAGAATTAACCGATGCCAATCTTATTACTGATGGCGAAGGTAATTATTCTTTCACCGTTGTAGATTACGATGGTCCAATTAAAGTAGAGTTATCACCACGCCCAGCCGATGCAGACAATCCAGAAAATAATACAACCATGACCTGTGATGCTCCAGCAGGTTGTGGCGATACAGCTTACGCTGAGCAAATTGATTTATCCATTGCTGATGATAGTTTTAAACTCGCTTCTATCTCAGTAGTAGATAGTAACAGTAATGGTGAAGTAAAAATGAATGTTTCTGCATTAACCCATTTAGCAGCAGCATTAATTGAAGCTGATGATAATGGTGTTAGTGCCGACTCAATTACAGAAAAATCGGCACAAATTGCCAGCACTTTTGGCATTGAAGGCGATATTACTCTATTAGAGCCAACGGTAACTGATGATGCAGCAGCAGTTGCAGGTGAAGACAACCAAGAAGAGCTTAGATACGGTTTGATCAATGCAGGCATAATGGCAGCAATATTTAGCGATGATACCGCAGTGTTATCAACTAGGCTTGCAGAAGTAGCCACAGACTTGGTCGAAAATGACGGTGCACTTTTAGTAAACCAAGATGAAGATGACGGTTTTGAATTAGCGCTTGCTGAGGTACTTGAAGGAGCAGCAGAAGCTGCACAAACTGTCAATGAAGCAATTGCAGAAAATGAAGAGCTAACCTCAACAATTGATTTATCACAAGCGCAAGTTAATTTTGCAAACGAGCAAGCCTACCAAGAAGCCAATGTTGGCGATGATGGCCGTGCTGAAGTCGTTGTTGATGTACCGACAGAAGGTGATGCTGTCGCTAAAGCCAAGGCTATGGTTGGAGATGTGCGCCTTTTTTCTCATTTATTTGATGAAGAAACAGACCAGGGCGCTGGCATTAAAAGCCAAGGTGACGAGTATGTACTTTTATTAGAAGAAGCAGGCTTAATGGTTGAGACTGAAGCTGAGAGTTTTGAATTGCTTGCTCAACTTAGTGATGCCTTGTCTAGTGTAAGCATGGCATATGATGCTGGCACTATTAGCAAAGAAGCAGCTGCTGCAGGTATCAATATAGCAACCTATATCGAAGGAGCAACAGGTACTATCACTTTTGATGAAGAAACTGCAACTGGCGGTATTATTTTCAACGTCGATGCCACATCAGGTAGTGAAAAAGTTAAGCTAAACACTTCCGCTGATTTTTCAGAAGATAATAAAAGTATTACGCTCTCCTTTGATGGCTTACTTGAATCCGCTGGCGCCTTATTTACCTTAAATGAAGGTAGTTTTGCTAAAGTGAGCTTAGATACAGCAGCCTCACGTGAAGCATTTGACAATGATACTTATGAAGGTGAAATTGTTTCTGGTGAGTTAGAACTAGCATTATCATTAGCACAAAAAGCAACAGATACAGTTCCAAATCCAGTGACCTTTGAAGGTATAATAAAAACTAAGCTACTGCCAGTAAAAGAGCGAGTGCTTAATGAACAGTGGGACTGGGACGAACAAATTGAGCAAAATATAGTTAATTATGGTCGCCCTGAATTAGAAACCCTTGTCTTACCTGAAACATTAAGTTTAAGCGGTGCTTTTAGTTCACTTGAAGGTGATTTAATTAAGGCAACGTTAACTGTCAATATTGATGATTTAGCCGATTATCAAGCACCTGACTTTAAGTACATAGGTAAAGAGGTTGCAGATACTGTTAACTTTACTTTTTCTAATGATCTAAATACTGTAGTAATTAGCGAAGCAGATAAGGTTTCTGACTTTCAACAATCTGTAGAAACACGAGTATTTACCCCGAGTCAACAAGCCGGTGAATGGACAGCCACGAGCTCAGTTGTTACTGCAAATGCTGAAGAGCATTACTGGGTCACAGGTATTGAGCGTAAAATTATCACTAAGCGCTTCGACTCTGGATTAGAAGAACAAGGGGTACTTTATACACGTGCTTATATTACTGGCGAAGAAGAAGATAACTTTGGGGTAAAATCTGTACGTATAACGCCTGTCGACCATGATGATAATGGCACAACAGATGCTTATAATTTTGAAATCATTAGTCACTGGGATGGGAAGAATTATAATGGTACTAGCCTTGATACTTTAGTGGACTCAGAGGGTAATTTATTAACGAGTGATGGTAATCCTCATGCTTGGGATACAGCATGGCATGCTGGTGAATATAGTAGCATTGATGAATTTATAGAGACTAATTCCTATCAATTAATAGCCAACCCACTTACCGTGAGTAATGGTGCAGAATTGTTAGCACAGACCATTACCAACTGGTGGGGTAACCAACGTAGTTTAACTATTGATGAACTCGGTCAGGTTACTTTCTTCTTTAATGAAGAAGAGTTAACTGGTATTGCCGCAGGTGAGTTCAATGAGCTTAATCCAACCGCTTATTTGACGCAGCCGTTGATCAAAGATGCATTCTCTATTGCAGTTAGTGAAGATGCAAATACAGTCACGCTTGAAAGCGAGCATATCACAAGAACTTATACTGTTGACTATACCAGCTCTGGAAACTTTGCCTTTAATAGAGAAACGATTAATAGTGAAGGTGATGCATACTTAGATAATAGAGTCTATGCAACAAAGGATGTAGGGTTAGATGTAGCAGAAGTAACTATTTTAAGAACCACCAATTATGATGATCAACTACATTACAGATTCACTCGAATTACGCCAGTAGACGAAAATGATGATGGTAATGCAGATTACTTAAGTGGTTCCTATCTATTCAGTGAATATATCAATGAAGATGGCGTGTTAACTGATGAAGATGGTGAACCATTACTAGAATCTACATATTATTTTGCTCGCTCCTACGAGGAAGCAGAACACCATTGGAATTCACCATTTAATCCATTTACTATCACTAATGCTTTAGAGGCCTACAAGGCATGGATAGTCAATGCCCGTGGTTATTCATTATATGAATATGTTGATGGCATCGGCTCGATTGAAACAACACTATCATCGGAAGAAGTTGACGCTCTAGCGGCCAATAGCACCACGATGTTTGACGCTATCAACACTGAAGCGGACTCTCGTGATTCACTAGAAAACGAAGAAACCTTCCTTGATATTAACGCGGCATTAACACTAGAAGCTATCTTAGGTGACTATCAAGTGAAGCTACAACTTTCCGGTGAAAGAGCCGCACTTGAAGATGGCGCTTTTGATCTTACTATGAGCTATCGTTTACCAGGTGAAGAATCACAGCGTTCATTTACTGTGCATTACAATACTGAGGAAGAAGGCCAGTTAACGGCGAATAACTTTGAAGGGGTAGTATTAGTACTTACAGAGCCTGAAGAGGACGCGGAAGGAACACAAGTAATAGGTCAAATACTTGTTGGGCCTACAGCAATTGTTGCAGCAACCATTGAAGATAGGGATGGTTTAATTGTTATTGTTTATAGTGACGAAACAACTGAAAGCTTATAATGAGCATTGGTTTCTAAACCGTTAAACAGAAAAACAGAAAAACAAGTTAAGAAAACTTAACTTAAAGTGAATATGCCAGTCAGTAATGACTGGCATTTATCTTTTAAGCTGGTTAACTTATAAAAACTTCTACAATCTGGTTCTTATTTATCAGCAACAAAAGGAAAAAATGTGAGAATACCTTCGCTATCACTAATACGGATATTTTTTGTTATCTCAATAATTTCTTCAAATAATAGTTATGCTAAAAATGGAAGTAAACAAGTCGAGAACAGTTCAGTATCAGCTTATATAATGAGCGACTCTTTCAGCAATATTTTACCCATTAAACAGCTTATTGAAGACGACTGGAAACAAGCTCCCGCCGATGAATCAAGCATTGGCTTTACCCAAAACGAAGTTGGCTTAAAAACTTATTGGCATAGTATTTCTTTAAATCTTGCCCACCGTTTGGATTATTTTGTTTTCACAAATACCGATACCGCCAAAGCGTTTTATTTAGAGCGTACTGATCAGCCATTAACCAGCCAAGACAGTTATCAGCTTTCATTGAAGCTTCACCACCAGCGCAGTAATGGTCTTAGGTTAGGTTACCAGTGGCAATTCGAACACTTTTCAACTGAGTTCAACTTAGGATATTGGGATATTAGTGCAAGCAGAGAGTCTCAAATCACAGGAGAAATTTTTGGCGATGAGCACAATAACATCACAGGCACAGCAGAGCTTACTGAGTTTTACAGTGATAAGAACTTTTTAAAACGTGACAATTTTAATCGTTGGGATATTGATGGTTATGGTCTAACCCTTGATGTCAGTGCAAACTGGCAAGTGAATGATAAACTCGATATTAAGCTTGATATTAAAGATTTATATTCTCAATTTAAAATGAAGAACTTAGGCTACAGCCAAGGAAAAGTTGACACTGATGGTACATTTATTAATAGTCTTGGCGGCCAATCTTATTTACCGCTTTATCGAGGGATAGAAAGTGCTAGTGACTATCAATTTGAATTGCCCGAGCGTATTAATTTAATCGCCCGATATCAAGGCAACACATATAAGGATAAATCCTTAACGATGCATTACCTTGCTCGCTATAAGCGCCAAGGTGAAGTTGATTTTTACTATGCAGGTCTAGAGCTAGAATTGGACAATAGTACCGTCAAAATAATGCTAGATTTAGAGCATTTATCACCAGAAGTTCAATATGGCAATAAATGGCTAAATATCATTTTAGCTATAGACGAATTCAACGTTGACAAAGCAATGCAGCTTACTTTAGGTGTTGCGATTAATTACAACTTTTAACTCATATTTGATAAAAGTAAACAAAAAACGCTACAGAAGTAGCGTTTTTTTCGTATTAAAGTAATTCAACTATTACTCTGCAATATACTCAACCACTTCTAAACCAAAGCCTGATAAAGAATGGTACTTTGATTGTGAGCTTAGCAAGCGCATTTTACAAACACCTAAATTCGATAGAATTTGTGAGCCAACACCGACATTACGAGAGCCAACATGGCGGTTAACTTCTTTTACCGTTTCACCTGCATCAATTTTAGCGTATTTCTCAACTAAATTGATTAACTCCATCGGTGATTCATGCTTACCCAATAACACTAGTACACCGCCTTCTTTAGCTATTTTTTCTAGTGCATGTGCCATAGGCCATTTAGCGACACTTTCACGTTGGCTAAACAATAAATCTCTAAAAGTATTTTCTAAATGAACACGTACTAAGGTTGGCTCTTCTGCTTTAATTTCACCTTTTGTTAACGCAAAGTGTGCTTGCCCATCAATGGTGTCTTTAAATACGGTTAAATCAAACTCACCAAATGCTGTCGGCAATTTACATTGCGTTACACGCTCAATAGTGGTTTCTGTCGCATTTCTAAATTCAATTAAATCAGCAATAGTACCCATTTTTATATCATGTTTTTTCGCAATAATTTCTAGATCTGGGCGACGTGCCATAGTGCCATCTTCATTGAGAATTTCAACGATAACAGCAGCAGGCTGACAACCTGCCATGCGTGCTAAATCTACACCCGCTTCAGTATGACCTGCGCGATTTAACACCCCGCCATCTTTAGCAATTAGCGGAAAAATATGCCCTGGTTGAACGATATCAAGATGACTAGCATTTTCATTGGCTGCGGCAAGCACAGTCGTTGCACGATCAGCAGCAGAAATCCCCGTTGTTACGCCGGTAGCGGCTTCAATAGAAACGGTAAAGTTTGTGCTAAACTGGGCATCATTTTTATCAACCATTAAAGGCAACTTTAACGTTTCACATTTTTCACGGCTCATTGGCATACAGATAAGGCCACGACCATGAGTTGCCATAAAATTAATGGCTTCTGGTGTTACCATTTCGGCTGCCATGATGAAATCACCTTCATTTTCTCGGTCTTCATCATCCATTAAAATAACCATTTTACCTAAAGCAATATCGTCGATTATTTCTTGTGGGCTATTTAAATTCATTAGATTCTCTTTGGTTATTTGTTATTAATACTGGTTAACATAGGTGTTAAACATTTCATTTAAGGCAAAGCTTTATTTTATAAAACCTGATTTTTTCAACAAGGACTCGGTCACAGTAGATTTAGAAGATGACTCTTCAGAGTTAGCTTCTTTAGTTAAAAGACGCTCTAGGTATCGTGCAATTAAATCTACTTCTAAATTTACTTTAGTGCCTATTTGGTAGTGAGCAAAAATAGTTTCTTTGACTGTGTGTGGCACTATGGTTAAACGAAACTTACCCTCACTTAACGCGTTAACGGTTAAACTGGTACCGTCTACCGTAACAGAGCCTTTTTCAGCGATATAATGGGCTAAATCAATGGGCATCGATAACCAGTATTCAATGCTGTTGCCATTATTGGTAATAGACAAAACTTCACTAATACCATCAACATGCCCTGACACCATGTGGCCGCCAAATCGCGTACTGGCTAACATGGCTTTTTCCAAGTTAACTTGCATGCCAACACTGTAGTTAGCAAAACCTGTGCGCTCAAGAGTTTCATTTGACACGTCGGCGCTATAACTGTTTTGATCATAATCAACGACTGTCAAGCATATACCATTAGTCGCAATAGAGTCGCCCAGTTTAACATCACTCATATCAAGACTATTTGTCGCGATAACTAAACGAGCACCTTGGCCATTAATATTAATAGCTTTAATGGTACCCACTGCTTCAATAATTCCAGTAAACATAGTACTTCTCATATATAGTCTGTTTATAGGCTTAGCCTATTGTGGTATTTAGTCAAACTTGGCGGTAATACGAATATCACAGCCTACCATGCGAATATCGGTAACTGATAATGACTTAGCCTGAGATAACTTAGTGATTTTAGGCATGGCAACTAGGCTCTTACCCTCTCCTCCCATAAGTTTGGGCGCTTGAAAAAGGATAAGCTCATCCACTAAATCCTGCTCAATAAAAGCTCCGGCTAATGTTGAACCCGACTCTACTAATACGTCATTAAATCCGCGTTTAGCAAGCTCGGTCAACAAGGAGTCTAAATCAATCTTATCTTGCCCTTGAGCATTTTTGCTGCAAGGTAACTGTACTTGCTCTACAAAATGAGGCCATTGTGGTAAGTTTTCAAGGGCTAATTTATCTAATTCACCTCGAACTAACAAAATAGTAGATTCTTGACTGAAAAAAGCTAACTCTGGCGTTAGGCGATTCTGGCTGTCTATCACCACACGCACTGGTTGGCGCACTTGCTCTTGTGGGTAACTTTCTTTTAATTGCCCTAACTCAGACCAACGCACCGTCATTTTGGCGTTGTCAGTTAAAATAGAGTCTGCACCGGCAATAATGGCACAACTTTGTGCTCGTAAGCGTTGCACATCGGCTCTTGCTGCGCTAGATGTGATCCACTTACTCTCACCTGATTGCATTGCTGTCTTGCCATCAAGGCTTGCTGCGAGTTTACAGCGTACAAAAGGTTTTTTTTGCGTCATCAAGTTAATAAAACCGGGATTAAGTGCCTTGGCTTCATTTTCTAATAAACCCGACTCAGCTTTGATACCTGCATCAATTAACATCGCAAGACCACGGCCAGAGACAGCAGGATTTGGATCAACCATAGCCGCGACAACACGCTTTACACCCGAATCAATTAACCCTTGAGCACAAGGGGGGGTTCTACCAAAATGGCTACAAGGCTCTAAAGTAACATAAGCAGTAGCACCTTCGATTAGGTGTGGAAACTTATCATTAGCATCAAGTAATGCATTAACCTCTGCATGTCCCTGTCCTGCTTTTTGATGAAAACCTGAGCCAATAATTTTCGCTTTACCGGCAACACAACTCACTAACACACAACCCACTCTAGGATTTGGTGACGTAGTATAATGACCTTGTTTGGCTAGCTTAATCGCTAATGCCATGTAGTGATGATCTTGCTCGCTAAACACTTTACCTTCTATACCTTATTTCTTATCCGTCTTTTTTTTACTGCGCTTTCCTCTACCTAGGCTTTCTTTGCCTAATCGCGCAATTTCATCGGCAAACTCACTGATATCTTCAAACGACAGGTAAACAGAAGCAAAGCGCAGATATGCAACCTTGTCTAACTCTTTCAATTGTGTCATCAATAAATTACCCAACATTTCACTGGTAATTTCTCGCTCACCCGTAGCACGCATTTGTGATTTTAATTTATTGATTGAAAGCTCTACTTGCTCTGTATCTACAGGGCGTTTTTCTAGGGCACGCATTAACCCCGCACGCATTTTATCTTCATTAAAAGGCTCTCGAGTACCGTCTCGCTTTATAATGCGTGGCATGACTAATTCAGCTGATTCAAAAGTCGTGTAACGCTCATGACAAGCAAGACACTCTCTACGACGTCTAACTTGATGGCCGTCTGAAACTAAACGCGAATCAATAACCTTGGTGTCTAATGCGCTACAAAATGGACAATACATGACTTACCCGTGATAAATAATCAGCTAAAAGAGAACGCGGAATTTTTCATACTCTGAGCTAGAAACAAAAAATGGCCGCTAATTGCGACCATTTTAATATAAATTTACTGTGATTAGTAAATTAGTTTTGTGTATTCAAATAACTAATAATTAACTATTTATATACAGGGAAACGAGAACAAAGCTCTTTAACTTGACCTTGAACACGTGCGATAACATCTTCATTGCTGATGTCATCTAAAATATCACAAATCCACCCCGTTAATGTGCTCGTTTCTTCAACACCAAAACCACGACGGGTGATTGCTGGTGTACCAAGGCGTAGGCCAGAAGTAACAAACGGAGAACGAGGATCATTTGGTACAGAGTTTTTATTCACTGTGATGTGTGCTTTACCAAGTGCAGCATCAGCATCTTTACCGGTAATGTCTTTATCAATAAGATCAAGTAATAACAAGTGATTATCAGTACCGTTTGATACCACTTTATAACCACGTTCTTGTAACACAGCAACCATAGCTTTAGCGTTATCAAGTACACCTTGTTGATATACCTTAAATTCTGGTGCTAATGCTTCTTTAAACGCTACCGCTTTAGCAGCAATAATATGCATTAATGGGCCACCTTGACCACCAGGGAATACTGCACTGTTTAATTTTTTGTAAACTGCTTCATCATCACAACCTGACACAATTAAGCCACCACGAGGGCCTGCTAATGTTTTGTGTGTAGTTGTAGTTACCACATGGGCGTGTGGTACAGGGTTTGGATAAAGACCTGCAGCAACAAGACCAGCAACATGAGCCATATCAACGAAGAAATAGGCACCGACACTGTCAGCGATTTTACGCATACGCGCCCAATCAACAACGCCAGAAAATGCTGAGAAACCACCAATGATCATCTCAGGCTTATGCTCATTTGCTAAGCGCTCCACTTCTTCATAGTCAATATCGCCCGTTTCAGGGTGAAGACCATACTGAAATGCTTCATAAGATTTGCCAGAAAAGTTAACGTGCGAGCCATGCGTTAAATGTCCGCCATGCGCTAAACTCATACCTAGTACTTTGCCGCCAGGCGTAACCAGTGCTTGAAAAACTGCAGCATTTGCTTGAGAGCCAGCATGTGGTTGAACATTAGCGTAAGTAGCACCAAATAACTCTTTTGCACGGTCAATCGCTAATTGCTCAGCAACATCCACGTATTCACAACCGCCGTAATAACGCTTACCTGGGTAACCTTCAGCATACTTGTTGGTTAATTGAGAGCCTTGTGCTTCAAGTACACGCGGGCTACAGTAGTTTTCAGAAGCAATTAGTTCAATATGCTCTTCTTGACGCACAACTTCGTTGCTCATAGCTTGATAAAGTTCAGCATCAAAATCGGCAATATTCATATCACGAGTA
>JAPHTO010000120.1 GCA_026196955.1 Colwellia sp.
GAATTTCCCGTTTGTCCTGAGCTTGTCAAAGGAAGCTTGTCGTATTTCGATTGTTCGTCCCTCACGCTCAGCATGAACGGAATTTACCGAGGAAACTACTGTTTGTCCTTTTGTTTACAAATATTCAAACGCTTTAAAAACTCGATTCACGCCACTAATATTACGGGTGATTTGAATAGCAGCATCCGCCTCTTTTTTTGATACTAAGCCCATTAAAAACACTTCGCCATTTTCGGTGATGACCTTAATATCATTGCCACTCACTTCATCGCTAGAAAAAAGTGCTGTTTTTACCTTAGATGTTAACCAGACATCATTAGTTTGTGTGGTTATTGAAGTAACATTACCTAAGCGAATTTGATCGTGAATCTTAAGGATCCCATCAATATTATTCAGAATTTTCAGTGCTTGATCTTTTAAATGGCTATTAGGGGCTTGACCAATAATGAGTACTGAGCCATTTACGCTGATCACATGCAAATTGGTGTTGT
Organism: Colwellia sp.; assembly: GCA_026196955.1. GTDB lineage: Bacteria > Pseudomonadota > Gammaproteobacteria > Enterobacterales > Alteromonadaceae > Colwellia. The sequence goes on from JAPHTO010000120.1 coordinate 492, forward strand.
CGCTAAGCGCTTTGTTTTTGGTGATTTCATTATACGCTTCTAACTCGATACTTTGATCATCAATCTGATGGCCTATGCTACGTCTATCTGTTGCCATAGAAGCACCTGTAGTGACAGCAACAACCGCGGCGGCGGCACAGCCTTGTAAAATAGAAACAATAATTGCCAATACTATGAACTTCATAGACTTGTGCTTTATAATTTGGTTGACGTTAGACATAGCGGTTAAGACTCCGATTGAGGAAATAAAGTGGTATCAATAATTTCACATAAGCAGTGTAGAACGATCAAATGTACTTCGTTTATGCGAGCAGATCGTGAAGAGGGCACACGGATTTCAACATCATTCTCGCCAAGTAAACCTGAAATATCACCACCATCTCGGCCTGACAAGGCAATAATTGGCATATCACGTGAAACGGCACTCTCAACCGCTTTGATGACACTTTGATCATTGCCACTTGTTGAGATCGCTAATAAAATATCACCATTATGTCCCAAGGCTCTAATTTGCTTAGAAAACACCTCATCGTATTGTGATTCGCTAGCGATAGAGGTCATGGTTGAGCTACCTGCAATTAAGCTAATAGCAGGGAGACTTGGGCGTTCTGTTTCAAAACGATTAAGTAGTTGGCTACAAAAGTGCTGTGTTAAAGCTGCTGAGCCGCTATTACCACAAGCGAGTATTTTATTACCAGCAAGTAGGCTTTGCACCATAGTCATTCCTGCTTGCTCAATGGCAGGCGATAATGCCTCGGTAGCGGCTATTTGAGTTTGTATGCTTTCAGTAAAATTGTTTTGGATCTGTTCTAACATGTTGGGAAAATAGCTCCGGTATAGTTATTTATGCACTGGCAAATGATCATAATAAGTGAATTAAAAAGCATTCTTAAGCCAAGTGACTTGCGGTTGATTGATTTCGCCTGTTAAAGCGATAACATCAAAACGGCACGGGGTATTATATTCATTTAAATTCGTTTTATGGAGATAAAATGTCGCGCAATGCTTAATTTTTTGTTGTTTAGCTAATGAGACCGCGGCGATAGCACCACCAAAATGGTCGCTTTTTCGATATTTTACTTCAACAAATACTAAGGTTGCTCCGTCTTGCATGATGAGATCAATTTCCCCTTGGCGACAATGAACATTTTCATCAATAAAGGTGAGTCCATGCTGCAGCAAGTATTGCTTGGCTAGTTGCTCAGTAACAGCGCCTGTTGCTCTAGTGCTGCTTTTATTATTCCATAACAATTTCTGTCACCTTATCATTTTGATATCGTCCCCAAGTTAGACTGCGGGTCAAAATATTATTCTCATCAAGCTTTAACGTACCTGTTTGGCCAAAATGAAGAATATAAGGAGCTTGCTGCATTGAAGATATTTTAGGCAGTAAGTTAAAACTGTCAAAACCCATAGCAAAAATTCTTGAAAGGCTATCAGTACGCTTTGGCCACAGATTTTGGCTAAGTTGTGCTAGTGGTTTATTTTGCTGTTTAGAGTTTAATAACCAAGGCATTTGCGTGAAGGTTAGATCTTGTAAATCAGCAATACTGCTTTCGTTGTTGAGATCATTAAATCTGCTGTGGCTTCTTGAGCTCGCATACACAGGGATGACCTTGGCAAATGGGCTAGTGTTTACATCAATATAGGGTTTAATTAGACGCGTTTGTGCTGCGGAGCCAACCAGATAAATCATATCAATATCGCGCCTATTTCTAGCTTCGGCTTTAATGGTTTGTTTTAAACGGCTTGAAAGCTCATTAATACGTGCCTGACTAGCATTAACATCTAAACTTTCCTTTAAACTCGCTTGCATTTGCTTGCCTTGATTAAAGTACACAATATCAACGCTTTTTCCTGTTTTTGTTTGCCATTGTTTGCTAAATGCTTGGGCAATGCGTTTAGAGACTTTATCTTGATGGCTTAGCACTATGGGGGCTTGATAGTCGCGTTGACTCAATACGGTTGCCGCTTGGTGAGCCTCGTTTTCAGGGCGCATAGAAAGCGCTGTTTGATAACTCGCTAACGTATGGTGTTGCGGTAAGTTGAGCAATAAAGCAGGTACTTGCAAGGAGGCATTTTCAACGCTCAAAGCTAAATACTTATCAACATTATTTTTTAACAATGGCCCAATAACATGGTCAATTGAAAGTGTATTAAAGTCAGTCGCTAAATTGTCCCAATCCACTTTATTGGTATTAATAAAATGAATATTTACCCTAGTATTGTTTTGGTAGGCCGCTAATATGCCTTGCTGAGCTGCAAGTCCAGCGCTTGCTTGAGCACCACTTAAGGGTAACAATACCGCGACATTTTCAATATTATCAACTACTAGCTCTTTATTCGCTAAGTCATGAGCTATCAGGCGAGCAGGGTGAGTTGGGTGCTGTTGTTGCCACAGTGATAGGTAGCGAGACAGTTGACTAGCATTGCCTCCAAACTTATGACTGTAGTGTAAGAGTTGCTGCCAGCCAGCAAAAAATGGCGGTTTGCTTTTTGCTATTTGCTGTAATTGCCATGGATGGAGAGCGCTGAGCTGTTGCCATAATAAGTGGATATCTTCTTCTGTGGCATAATCGTTTAATGAAAAAGCAAACAGCAAGGCGGATGTGGCAGCGGCTTGTTGAGATTTAGCGAACAACACATCACTTAAGGTTTGATAATAAGGCAAGGTGAAATGTAATGCTGGCTCATCATCCTTAGGTAAACTTTGTGAACTGTGGGTTTGCGTGACAAGAGTCTTTATCAATGTTAGCTGCTGATAGGCTTGCTCGGTGTAGTTTAATGCTTGCAAGCTTGCTGCTTTTACTAATAATAATCGATAAATACTGGCTTTATCATTGACTAGATCAGTGACTTGATTTGCGAGCCAAAGTGCCTTGGGGTAGTTCTGCTCTTGTAAAAATAACTCACTCGCTTCAATAAGTAGCCGATTGATTTGCTTGTCTTGCTCTAAGCTAAGCGAGTTGGTACTTAAAGATTTTGCTTGAGCGAGTTTACTGTCAGCTGTTCGCTCGATAGAAGCTTGTGGATCTTTTTTTGTTGAAGCTTTTATTGGCTCAGGTGCTTTTTGACTGGGCTTTTGACTACTACAGCTCAATAAAAACATGGTCAAAAGTATTGCCACAAAAAGTACATGGCTTTGTGTCTTGAAAAGATTTTTTGTTGGCGAAGTTATTTTCGCACTGAAAATTGATACAAAGTTAGAGTTAGTCACCAAGAAAAAATCCATGCAAATTATCTTAAAGAAAGGGTTATAATAAACGCCATCAAATATAGTCTCAACTATTCAGGCTAAGTAATTTAAAATGAATGAAATCAGTATTGATAAAGGCACCTTGTATATTGTTGCCACCCCGATTGGTAATTTAGGTGATATTAGCGCGAGAGCGTTAGAAGTCTTGGCACAGGTTGATATTATAGCCTGTGAAGATACCCGACATACGCAAAAATTACTATCCGCTTTTGCGATAAAAAACAAAACCTTGTCGATGCATGATCACAATGAGCGTCAACGACAAGATTATATTGCTACTCTTTTGCAAGAAGGGAAAAGTATTGCCTTGGTTTCAGATGCGGGAACTCCGCTTATTAGTGATCCCGGTTTTCACCTAGTTCGGCATTGTCGAAGTTTAGGGCTTTGTGTATCGCCTATTCCCGGCGCTTGCGCGGCTATTTCTGCGTTAAGTGTTGCAGGATTACCGACCGATAGATTTTCATTTGAAGGTTTTCTTCCTGCTAAATCAGGGGCAAGGCAAAGCACTTTATTAGCCTTAGCTGAAGAGCCTAGAACCATGGTGTTCTATGATGCGCCAAGACGAGCCATAGATACGGTTAACGATATTGTCACTACGCTTGGTGGCAATCGTTATGTGGTGATAGCGCGTGAATTAACAAAAACCTTTGAAACCGTACATTCTGATAACGCAGAAAACTTACATGCTTGGCTTGAGAAAGATCCTAACCAGCTTAAAGGGGAGATGGTATTGATTATCGAAGGTTATCAAGCTGATCCCGATGAAATTTCGGCAGAGGTTATCAATACCTTAAAATTACTGTTGGGTGAAATGAAACCGAAAAAAGCTTGTGCCATTGCCGCAGAAATACATGGTGTGAAGAAAAATGCACTGTATGATATTGCGCTAAGTTTTAAAAAATAATTTTCTTTTAATAAACATTAGAGAGAAAACTATGTGGCAATTCGTTAAAAAATTCCTGCTAATTTTGGTTATTTTACTGACCATGGTGGTGACACTTAACTGGGATAAAGTCAGTCGTTTACATTCGGTTATCACCTTGTTTGACAAGGAGCTGATTGTTAATAATTTTTCTAACATGGAACAGGCGTTTTGGACACGAAAAATCACTCGAAGCCCTGCCCCTTATCAATTTGAATATCAACAGTATGCATTGCCCGCTGCATTCGAGTATCAGAATAAAAGCATTAACGTGGATGCGTTTTTAACACGCCGCGCAACCACAGCTTTACTGGTGTTAAAAAATGATAAAATTACTTTTGAACAATATTATTTAGGCACTAAGGCAAGTGATAAACGTATTTCTTGGTCAATGGCAAAATCTTTCGTTTCAGTTTTATTTGGTATGCAAGTGGATGCAGGTAATATAGATATTGAAAAAACAGTCGGCTTTTATTTACCAGAAATGCAAGGCTCAGGTTATGAAAAGGTTAAAGTAAAACATGTATTACAAATGTCGTCTGGCGTTAAGTGGGATGAAAACTATCTAGATTTTAATTCAGATATAAACAAAATGGGACGCCTTCTTGCTATTGGGGGCTCGTTAGATAATATGACAACGGCGCTTGAAAGTGAGTCAATTTCAGGTCAATCGTTTCATTATGTCAGTATGGATACCCATGTCATCGCGATGATTTTACGGCGAGTAAGTGGTCACTCACTGATTGAGTTAGTGCAAAATAAGTTATGGAATAAAATCGGCATGGAAGGAGACGCAGCTTGGATCACCGACTCAAAAGGAAATGCTTTTGCCCTTGGTGGTTTAAATGCACAAACAAGAGATTACGCCCGTTTTGGTCGCTTATTATTAAATAATGGTCGCTGGCAGGATAAACAACTTGTTTCGCAAGCATGGCTGCAAGCGTCGACAACAGCAGGTGCAGATTATTTACAATCAGGCGATAGTACACTGGGTTATGGTTATCAAATCTGGCTACCACCATTAGCGCAGCCGGGCGAGTTTTTCTGTGTGGGTGTATATGGCCAGTATATTTACGTCAATCAGCAACAAGGCATAGTGATTGTGAAAAATAGCGCGGATAAACTCTTTATGGATGGCTATTCAAAACAAGAAACGATCGAATTTTTTAGAGCAATAGTTGCCTCATTAGCATAGACATTTTTATCAAATCAAGTAGAATGCGCCCCGAGTTGACCAGACAATCGCTGGCTAGTTTACGTAAGTATTTCTAGCGGGAGGAAAGTCCGGGCTCCAATGAGCAGGGTGCCAGGTAACGCCTGGGCGGCGCAAGCCGACGACAAGTGCAGCAGAGAGAAGACCGCCGATGACTTCTTAGGAAGCACAGGTAAGGCTGAAAGGGTGCGGTAAGAGCGCACCGGATTGCTGGTAACAGTAATTGCAGGGTAAACTCCACCCGGAGCAAGACCAAATAGGGTTTCATGACTATTTTAATAGTATAAGCGTGGCTCGCGTGGAAACCGGGTAGGTTGCTTGAGCCTTAAAGTGATTTAAGGCCTAGACGAATGATTGTTCACGACAAAACCCGGCTTATCGGTCAACTCATTAATTTTAAAAGAAAGCCTCTACAGAAGTGTAGAGGCTTTTTTATTGAGAAATTATAGGGTGATGATTGTTCACTCCGCCAATGTAAAAAAGGCGGCTTATCGATCATCTCATCAATTTTAAAAGAAAGCCTCTGCAGAAGTGTAGGGGCTTTTTTACTGATAAATAGTAGGTAATGATTGTTCACTCCGTGAATGTAAAAAGGCGGCTTATCGGTCGACTCACAATTTTAAAAGA